>JAZQAV010000018.1:0-20256 GCA_045545435.1 Eggerthellaceae bacterium
GCTTGGCCTCCGACTTCCTGGTCGCCGTTTCTGGTGCTCATGTTGCCATCGTTGTGTCTTTCGTTGCAACCATAACCAGAAAATTGCCCCTCCCTAAAAGCATGGCAACGGTTGCCACCATAGCATTTGCTCTTGCATACTTGGCGCTTTCAGGATGCCCTCCCTCCGCATTGCGCGCAACCGTCATGTGCTCGTTATCGCTTAGTTCGTTCTTTTCCGGGAGGCGACCTGCATCCCTTAACGCCCTTGGCGCTTGTATATCGGTGATGATTGCCCTTTCACCTTTCAGCGCGCTATCTCTCTCGCTGCTTCTATCTTACGCTTCAACGGCGGGAATCATCTTGTTTTCGTCGTATTTCAAGCACTCCCTCTTGCAAGTAGCTCCCTCATTGCCTGCATTCATCGCAGAACCTGCCGTTCTCACCATTTCATCGCAGATCGTTTGCTTGCCCATAAGCGTCGCCTCGTTTTCGCAGCTACCCCTTATTGCCTTGGTGGCAAACGTTCTATGCACACCGCTGTTCCCACTTGCCTGTACGGGCGCCCTTGCCGTCGGTATTGCAGCCTCAATCGCACCTGGCGCAACCGTCGTTATGCTCAAGCCCCTTCATGCCGTTGTCGAAGCTCTGTCTTGTATTACCAATGCGCTCGCAAGCATACCCTTTGCCTCTATACCGGTATCCCTTCCGTTGTTTTGGGGATCCGTTGCAAGCATTGCACTTCCGCTGCTCTTGTGGATGATGTGGCCTGCCCTCAAACGTAAAACGGTCATTACCGTGCTTGCGGCAACCCTCACATGCGCTGTTCTGGCTCTTGTTGTTGCGCCTTTGTTTTCACCTACCCGCATCGTAATGTTGGATGTAGGGCAAGGAGATGCGATTCTGTTTCAATCGCACGGCAAGAACGTCCTCGTTGACACCGGTAACCATGATGCGCTGCTGAAGGAAGCGCTGGCGCGACAGCACGTGTACACGCTTGACGCTATCGTGATAACTCACGCGGATGACGACCATTGTGGGTCGCTTGAAGCAGCGTTTTCTGCCATGCACGTCAGCTCTATCGTGCTTGCCGCGCCATTGCTTGAGCATTCCGGCGAATCATGTGAGTCGCTTGTTTCTCGCGCATACACGCTCTGCGGTCATGTTCAGAGCGTAGCAGTTGGAGATGTCATTTCGTTTGGCGACTTTACGATGGAAGTCAACTGGCCCTACGTCATTCATGATGATGGCGGAAATGAGGACAGTCTTTGTTGCTTGGTTCGCGCGGATGTCGACCATGACGGAACGAGCGACTGCGACGCATTCCTCACCGGAGATGCCGGAACCGAAGAATTGCACACCGTGCTCGAGCGATCCGAACTCGGCAACGTCGATATTCTTAAGGTTTCGCATCACGGTTCCTCAACAGGAACAGACAACGTACTGCTGAACACCCTTCGCCCTTCAATTGCGCTCATTGGCGTAGGTGCCCACAACCGTTACGGCCACCCGAAAGAAGAGGTTACCGAAGCTCTCGAACAATGCGGCGCAACGGTGTGGCGCACCGACCTTCACGGCGATATCAGGTGCGAGATTACGCCTGAGGCAATCCGCGTCGCAACGCAACGCTAGACAAGCCAAATGCGCTGCGCCCCGTTGCAATCTCTTACGATGTACGATTCACGGGCAAAGCAGTGGTAATTAAACGAGTTATGCATGCGAAATGCCACAAAAGATAATTTTGGGCTACTATGAAATCATGGCTCAAGAAACGAAATTGCTCAATGTGTACTTAGCCGTCGGCGAGGATCTGCTCAAACGCCGACGGGTACTTGAGCGTTTGCGCAAACGCCTTGAGGACTTTGGCGACATCTCGTTCAACCACGATGAATTCGACGGAGAAACCGCCGCAGGGGAGACCATTGTTTCCGCGTGCAACACGCTTCCTTTTGCAAGCGAGATTCGCTTGGTTGAAGTTACCAACGTGGACAAGCTTAAAAAAACCGACGCCGAAAAGCTGGTAGGGTACCTGACGTCGCCCTGTCCCAGCACCATTCTCATTCTTTCGGGTGACCGGCTCGCTAAAAACACACGCTTATACAAAGCGGTAGCGGGCTTTGGAAAAACAGCTATCATCGATTGCGCCCCTATGAAGCGCGCCGATCTTACGGTGGCGCTTCGATCGATGGCGGTTTCCCACGGATTCACCATCACCCCAAATGCGTGCGAAAAGCTTGTCGAACTGGTGGGAGAGAATACCGTTCATCTTGATGCCGAATTGAAAAAGCTGGGGTTGGCTCACCAGGGAAACGATCCCGTAACCGAACACGAGGTTTCCTCTTTGGTTGCGCGGGTCGCCGAAGCAAAACCTTGGGATTTCGTTGACGCGTTCGCATCGCGCAACACAGCTCGTTGTTTTCATCTGATTCCGCTTTTGAAAAGCACCTCGCCCTATGCGTTGCTCGCGCAATGCCAAACGCGTATTCGCGAGCTGCTGTGCACCAAATCGCTTGAGAGAAATGGTTCCATTGGAGCGCTGGCTCAAACGCTCAATCTGCAACCATGGCGCGTGCGCAATCATCGAACCTGGGCGCGTAATTTCACGGAAGAAGAGCTGGTGGCCGCATTGGTGTCATCACGTGACGCCGAAAAGCACATGAAAAGCGGCCAGGACCCCGATCGCGTGTTTGCCGATTGGTTCAGCTCGGTCACCATCCGCCATTAATGTGCGATACTTTCGAATCGTTTGCCAAAATGAAAGCGCCCCTTTAAAAGGGGCGCTTTCCACTTGATATGCGGATGGACCCAAAGGGCCCACGAGCCTGTTATTCAGCGGCTTCCTCGGTAGCAGCCTCGGCCTCAGCGGCAGCAGCTGCAGCAGCCTCAGCGGCCTTCTTCTCGGCAGCGGCCTTCTCAGCCTTCTTTTGGGCCTCGACGCGCTTGGCCTTCTCGGCATTAGCTGCAGCGTAAGCCTGCTCGCGAGCAGCCTTGGCTTCAGCTTTCTTGGAACCGGTCTTGGCAGGTTTTGCCTCGGGCTTTACATAAGCAGCGCGAACCTCATCGGTAACGATGGTGTTTGCAAGCTTCATAACGCCGCTCTTGCGATTGGCAGCTTGGTTCTTATGGATGATGCCCTTGGTAGCTGCCTTGTCGAACAGACGGCAGGCGCTCAAAGCTGCACTGTATGCTTTCTCAGCGTCACCTGCAGCAACTGCCTCACGAACACGGCGGGTGCCGGTCTTGAGCTCCGATTTGATTGCGCGATTACGCATACGAGATTTCTCGTTGGTGACAATGCGCTTCTTTTGACTCTTAATGTTTGCCACTCTAATCCTCCGTAGTATTATCTTGTTTCCAAACGAAACTCGTAAATTTTAACATACAATACCTGCGTCGATGCAAGCTGGCTTGGTAAAATACCGTTCACAGCACAAAACAACGACTAATTGTTGCATAAACGCTGGAATTGCGTGCAAAACAAGACTATAGACTAAAACGTATAACGATTCGGAAGATTATCGAATGAGTCAAAAGAACGCCATATACTCGCATGACCCGTCGCGCATCCGCAATTTCTCCATTATTGCGCACATCGACCACGGTAAGTCGACACTGTCCGACAGAATCCTCGAGCAAACGGGGACTGTTGCCCAGCGCGATATGCAAGCGCAACTGCTTGACACCATGGATATCGAGCGCGAGCGCGGCATTACCATCAAAAGCCAAGCCGTCCGCGTCGATTACGTCGCCGACGACGGCGAATCGTACGTGTTCAACCTTATTGACACCCCGGGCCACGTTGACTTCACCTACGAAGTGAGCCGCTCGTTGGCGGCATGCGAAGGTGCCGTTTTAGTGGTTGACGCCACGCAGGGCGTTGAAGCGCAAACGGTTGCCAATGCCATGATGGCCATGAACGCCAATTTGGAAATTATCCCGCTGGTAAACAAAATTGACCTTCCCTCCGCCGAACCCGAGCGCGTGAAAACCGATATTGAAGACTCCCTGGCAATTCCCGCAGATGACGCGGTGCTTTGCTCGGCGAAAACGGGCGTGGGCGTCCACGACCTTTTGGAAGCGGTCGTTTACAACATCCCAGCTCCTGAGGGAAGTGCAGACGGACCATTGCGCGCGCTTATCTTCGATTCCTATTTCGATCAATACCGCGGCGTGGTGGCGCTCATCCGCATCGTCGATGGGGAAGTGCACAAAGGCGATATCATCCGCATGATGGCAACCGGCACCGAAACGCTTGTGGAAGAAGTTGGCTGCCGCCGTCCGCAAGAGATACCGCTTGATGG
The DNA here is from genome assembly GCA_045545435.1 of Eggerthellaceae bacterium. Taxonomy (GTDB): domain Bacteria; phylum Actinomycetota; class Coriobacteriia; order Coriobacteriales; family Eggerthellaceae; genus UMGS1502. Next base: position 4,280 of record JAZQAV010000018.1, read on the forward strand.
CCTTTACCTTGGCGAAGTGGGCTATTTGGTAACCGGCCTGAAAGATGTGGCCGATGTTAAGGTAGGCGACACCATCACGCTCAAATCACGTCCCGCCGCCAAATCGCTTCCCGGTTATCGCGACGTGAAGCCCATGGTGTTCACTGGTTTGTACCCAATTGATTCCGACCAGTACGAGCAGCTTAAAGACGCCCTTGAAAAGCTTTCCCTCAACGATCCGGCGCTCATCTGGGAACCGGAAACGTCTCATGCGCTTGGCTTCGGCTTCCGCGTGGGCTTTTTGGGGTTGCTGCACATGGAGGTTATCGAAGAGCGCTTAGAGCGGGAGTTCGGTTTGAACCTGCTTGCGACGGCTCCTTCGGTTGAATATCACGTTACCAAAACCAACGGCGAAATGATATCGCTCCACTCTCCGCAAGAGATGCCCGATCCCGCCGAAATCCAATTCATCGAAGAGCCCTATCTGAAAGCTAAGATCCTGGTTCCGCCCGATTACGTGGGCGCGGTGATGGATCTTACCGTTGCCCGCCGCGGCAACTTCATCACCATGAACTACCTCTCTCAAACAACCATTGAGATGGAGTGGGAGATACCGCTGTCAGAGCTCATCATGGACTATTTCGACAAACTGAAGTCCAACACACGCGGCTACGCCTCCCTCGACTACACGTTTGACGGCTACAAGCCTTCACAGTTGGTAAAACTGGACATTCTGTTGGCTGGCAAGCCCGTCGACGCTCTGTCGTTTATCATCCACAAGGACAAAGCGTACGAGCGCGGCCGCGTTTTGGCGCAAAAACTCAAAGAGATCATTCCCCGCCAAATGTTCGAGGTCCCCATCCAAGCAGCCGTTGGGGGACGCGTACTGGCACGCGAAACGGTAAAGGCACACCGCAAAGACGTGTTGGCGAAATGCTACGGTGGCGACATCAGCCGTAAACGAAAGCTCCTCGAAAAGCAAAAAGAGGGCAAGAAGCGCATGAAGAGCATCGGAAATGTTGATGTTCCGCAAGAGGCGTTCATGGCCATTCTCAAAGTTGACGATTAGCGAGAAGCACATGAAGGATAACGATTACAACTGGTTGGACGATCCGTTCGACGAAAAGAAGAACCGTCAGCTCGAACAGGAAGCCATGAACGGGTCATCGCGCACTGCAGTGGGCATTGGCTGCATTGTGGGCATAGTGCTGTTGGTTGCCATAGCAGTCACGGGGTTTATGCTGCTCCAAGCTATTTCGGCCTCGTGAGGACGCCATGGCCATCGATGTGAGCGAATTTCTTTCGAGCCCCAAAGTGCTGCTGGCACCCATGGCGGGGGTAAGCGATGCGGTGTTTAGATCGCTGTGCCTTAAAGCGGGCGCCGATTTAACGTACAGCGAGATGGTGTCGTCAAAAGGGCTTTCATACGCCAACGAAAAAACGCGCCATCTTATTGAATTGCACCCCACCGAAGAACGCATAGCTGTTCAGCTGTTCGGCCACGAACCGCAAACCATGGCAGATCAAGCCCGCTGGGTCGAAGACACACTGCGGGAAAAGCTTGCGTACATCGATGTGAACATGGGGTGCCCGGCCCGCAAAATCGTGACCAAAGGCGATGGATCGGCCCTTATGAAAGACCCGAAACGCGCCGCTGAAATCGTGAGCGCCATCACAAAAGCCATCACAGCCCCCTGCGCCGTTAAATTCCGACGCGGGTATGAAGTAGACCACGAAACCTGCGTCGATTTCGCTCGCCGCCTTGAAGATAGCGGCGCGAACTTGCTCACCGTGCACGGACGTTTTGCCATGCAGCTCTATCGAGGGCGCGCCAACTGGGATGCCATTGCGCGCGTGGTAGACGCCGTTGACATTCCCGTCATCGGAAACGGTGACATAACATCGGGACCTTCGGCGCTTGACATGCTTGAGCGCACCGGCTGCGCCGCTCTCATGATCGGGCGCGGAGCACAGGGCAATCCGTGGATATTCACCGAAGTGAAAGCTGCGCTTGCCAACACTCCCTATAAAGCGCCTTCGGCCGTCCAACGCATTGAAGCCGCTCGCGAGCACGCACGTCAGCTCAACGAGCTTCCGGGCAAACAGGTGGTTAAAATGCGCAAGCACGCTATGTGGTATATCGCAGGCTTGCCCGGTGCGGCCGCTGCGCGCGGACGCATTAACGCATGCGCCACTTTGGACGACTTCGAAGCGGTGTTCGATGAGCTGCTTGACCATTTACCCGCTCAAAGCACACGCAGAATGTGCATGTGCGAACCAACGTAATCGCTCGCGTTAAGCTGATAAACAAGTATTTTCCTTGGCTTACCCGTTCACGAAGGACACGATATGCCGCACGATCCTTACAAAGCCCTGTATGTTCATATCCCTTACTGTGTGAAGCGCTGCAATTATTGCGACTTCACCACGCGCGCGCTGCCCGTTGACTCACCCGAAATAGATGAGTACATCGAAAACCTTATCCTCGCCATCAGACGCGCTTCCAGACAAGACGAACTGGGAGCCATCGAAACCATCTACATTGGCGGAGGAACACCCACCTATATAGGGATGAAGCGGCTCTCGAGCTTGCTTTACGGCATTTCCATGTCGGTTATAACGACGCGCGAGGGAATGGAATGGACGGTTGAAGCAAACCCCGAAAGCCTCACCGAGCGCATGGTCAAAGACATGTGGGCGATGGGAGTGAATCGTCTTTCCTTGGGCGTGCAGAGTTTTGACGACGAGATCCTTTCGCTTCTTGGTCGCGCGCACGATTCCCACACCGCGCTTCAAGCCATCAAAGCAGCTCACGAACGTTTTGAAAACGTGAGCGTCGACCTTATGTGCGGCATTCCCGGACAAACCGACGAATCGTTTGTTGCAAGCGTTCGCACGGCAATCGAAGCGGGAGTGACGCACGTGAGCGTATACCCCCTTGCCATCGAAAACCATACCGTGTTCCACAACCTTGTTATTGCGGGCGACATCGAGGATCCCGATGAGGACACACAGGCTCGTCATATGGAATTAGCTGCCAAGGAGCTGGAATCTGCGGGCTTTGCCCGTTACGAGGTTGCCAGCTACGCAAAACCCGGATTCGAATGCAAGCACAACATGGCGTACTGGACGGGCGTTCCCTACATTGGCTTCGGCACAAGCGCCGCTACCATGACTCAAAACGATGAGCGGCGCATGCGCGTTCAGGACAACCAGGTGACAGACGACCTTACGCGCCCTCAAATGGAAGCAGAAGATCTTATGCTGGGCATGCGCATGACAAAAGGAGTCAGCCTTTCCCGTATAGAGCAGGCCAAGCCGTACCTGCCCAAACTTGAGAGCACGCTGGCCCTGCTGGAAGAAGAGGGCCTTGTGCGCACGACAGATGCGGCCGTTGTGCCCACCGAGCGCGGGTGGCTGTGCGGAAACGAGCTCTACGGTGCGCTTTTGGAGCTTGCACCGTAAGGCGCCCAAAGACGTTGCGGTCATCCGCAAAAGCTATCACTTAGGTAACACTTCGGTACGAATAATGGGTTAACGTTCGATTTTTGGCCACTTGCTTATTTCGGCTGCTAGAATAACCCGTGAACTCATCGTCTGAAAAGCCGATTAACACATCGTTTTATGAAAGGGGAGGCGTCGATGCTCTCTGATAGGCGGCAGCGCGTGCTTGCTGCGCTCATCGAAGAATATGTGGCTCGCGCTCTTCCTGTTGGCTCGCGCACGCTCACTGAGCGCTACCGCTTGGGCGTAAGCCCTGCTACCGTGCGAAACGAATTATCGGTGCTCGAGGAAGAGGGCTACATTTCGCAGCCTCACACTTCCGCTGGACGCATTCCTACCGATTTTGGCTATCGCACCTTTGTGGATGACCTTATTCGCTCAGGTGCCATTGAAGAGGACGAAAAAACGCGACAGGCCGTACACGAGCTTCGCGAAAGCGCAACCGAGCTTGACGACCTTCTTGAAAAGACATCGACGGCACTGGCTTCGCTCACCGATTGCCTCTCTATTGTGCTTGCGCCCACCGTGCTCTCTCGCAACATAAAGCAAATCACCCTTATTTCGCTCACTGAGCTCACCGCTATCGTGGTCATTGTCACAACCGAAGGTGATGTGTTCAACCGCAAGATGGAGTTCAGCGAAAAGGTGAGCGCCGAGGAGCTTTCACGCGTTCAACGTTTGCTGAACGGGGCAATTGGCGGATACACGCTTGACCATTCAGCCGAAAGCGCATCGCTGGTTAGCGAGCTTCGCGCAAACGACCCGCTGGTAGGCCTGATTTTGGACGAAATCATTCAATGCCTGCGCGAAAACAGCCCCGCCCACACCCGGCATCTGGGTATGACCGCGCTCATGCGCAAACCGGAGTTCCGCCAAACCGAATCGCTGCTTCCCATCGTCCAGGTGCTCGAAGACGATTCGGTCCTCTTGGAACTGGTAGACGCGAATGATTCCGATTCTTCGCTGCCGGTGGTTCGCATCGGCAGCGAAAACAATGCAGAGGGTCTGTCTGGCGTGTCGGTGGTTGCCAGCCGCTACGGGCGAAAAGATTCCGAAGGATTTGTTGCCGTCATCGGACCAACGCGTATGGATTATTCGAAAGTGCTCAAAGCCGTGCAAATGGCAAGCAGCGCGTTAAACGACGACTAGTTTTTCACTCGATTAACGGGTGTTTTGGAAAGGTACCTTTAAGAAATGGCCAGAGATCTTTACGAAGTGCTTGGGGTTTCCCGCGACGCAACCGAAGACGATATCAAGAAGGCGTTCCGCAAACAGGCGCGCAAATTGCATCCTGACGTCAACAAAGCGCCTGATGCCGAGGAGCAGTTCAAAGAGCTCAACGAAGCCTACGATGTCCTTTCCGACGCAAACAAACGCGCCGCCTACGACCGGTTCGGAACCATCCCTGGCGCCGCCAGCGGACAAGGTCCTTTTGGCGGAGGCTATGTCGATTTCGACGATATTTTCGGTGGCTTCGGCGGCATGGGCGACATCTTCAGCTCGTTTTTCAACGGCGGAGCAGCAGGCGGCCAGCGCGTGCGCCAAGATGGCCGTGATATGGGTGTTGGCCTGCGCCTAACCCTTGAAGAGGTTGCTACCGGCGTCAAGAAAGAAATCGTGTACGATCGACTTGCGCCGTGCCCTGAGTGCGGCGGGTCGGGGTTAGGGCCTGACGGCCATGAAACCACGTGCCCCGACTGCCATGGCACCGGCCGCGTCGTGTCGGTTCAGCGCACCTTCCTGGGCGACATGCAAACCTCCTCAACCTGCAAACGATGCGGTGGCACCGGTCGCATTATCGAGAATCCGTGCCCTGAATGCGATGGCCAAGGCCGCGTCCCCGATCGTCAACGCGTAACCGTTGAAGTGCCGGCAGGCATCCGCGATTCCCAACAGCTTCGTGTCTCTGGCTTCGGTGAAGCAGGCCTTCGTGGGGCCGCTACGGGCGACCTCATTGTAACGTGCCGCATCCAGCCTCATGAGTTCTTTGAGCGCGACGGCGACAACCTGCTTGCCCGCGTCAACGTTTCGATGGTCCAAGCGGCCTTAGGAGCGGAAATCGAAATCAACGGCATCATGCCCGACGAAAAGGTTAAGGTTCGCATTCCCGAAGGATGTCAAAACGAGCAGGTTGTACGGGTACGCAACTTCGGTATGCCTCGATTCCGCTCATCTGACCGTGGTGATTTGTACGCCCATGTCAACGTCGTGATCCCTAAGAAACTCAACAAAAAGCAACGTGAACTTCTTGAAAAACTGGCCAATGAGCTTGGCGAGGATGTAGCATCACCGCGCAATCCGCTTGAGAAGCTGCGCGACGCTTTCAACTAGGACGTTCATGAAATTTTCCATCGTGAACCTTGGTTGCAAGGTTAACAGGGTTGAATCAGATAGCGTTGCCGCTGCCTTTTTGGCAGAAGGGAATACGTTCGCAAACAAAGACGATGCCGATGTGGTTGTGGTTAACACGTGCACCGTCACCGAAGAGGCCGAGCGCAAAACGCGCAAAGCCGTTCGCCATGCGCTTACAACCAATCCGCATGCCTTGGTTGTGGTTTCAGGCTGCGCAAGCGCCATCCATCCCGACGAATACGCCACCATGGACGCTCGCGTTCGGGTGGTCTCTCGCCTTGAGCTTGAACAGCGCATTCACGAAACAAGCAGCGACACGTTCCTGCTGCGCACAGGCGATGCGTTCAACACGCGCGTCAACATAAAGGTGCAGGATGGCTGCGACAACAGCTGCACGTATTGCATCGTGCATGTGGCGCGCGGGAAAGCGCGCAGCATGCCTTTCGATCGCATTGTCAACCACGTTGAAGCGTATGCGCGAGCAGGCGTGCGAGAAATCGTGCTCGCTGGCATAAACCTGGGCACCTACGATGACGATGGGCGCACCTTGGCCGACCTGCTTACCGAACTTCTCAAACGAACCGAATCGCATCCCGACACGCAGCATCCCACGCGTTTTCGCATTGGCAGCATCGAACCGCAAAACGTTGACGAGCGGCTTATCGAGGTTATCGCTACCGCTGAAGGGCGCGTTTGCCGCCATTTGCACCTACCGCTCCAATCGGGCAGTTCGCGCATTCTGTCGGAAATGCAGCGCCACTATGACGCCGACGAGTTCATTTCGCTTACCAACGCCCTGTACACCGCCGCACCCACGTTTTCGCTTTCAACCGACATCATCGTTGGTTTTCCCGGTGAAACGGACGAAGACTTCAAGGAAAGCCTCGAGGTGGCCAAACGCTGCCGTTTCTCGAAAATACACACCTTCCCGTATTCAAAACGAGAAGGCACGCCCGCCGCTGCTCGAACAGACCAAATTGCACCCGAGATCAAAAAAGAACGCGCCCGATTAATGCGCAAGCTCTCAGACGACCTGCGCCAACGCGATTTCAATGCGCGAGGGGGAACAACCGAAGCGGTTCTCATCGAGCCCGACTGCGCACTCACCGAAAGCTACCATGAAATCAAACGGCCCCCCAATTCCGCAGTTGGCGATTTGATGGATGTGGTATTGGAGCCATCCCTTCAACGTGAAAGGTAAACGGTTGCGGGTGATGATAAAATGACGAGCATGAACAACGTATCTAAACAGTCTTTGTATGTGGCGCCCGACATCGACATGGCGTTGATCACCGGGTCAGCAGACGAAAACTTGCGCCTCATTGAGCAGGCGTTTTCTGCGCGCATTACCTTGCGCGGCAATCGATTTGACATTGAAGGCGACACTAACGAAGTAGAAAGCGCCTCACTTCTGTTCGCAGATCTTATCAAAAACGCGGAAAACGGTACGGCCGCAACGCAGCAGGACATCAGGGCGCAGATATCGGTGGCGCGCACACCCGAGCTGCTCCCGCAGGCGCTGCGCGATGATGTTATCCTCGTGCACCGCGGTCGCTCCATTCGCCCCAAGACCGGCGGGCAAAAGCGCTACGTCGATTCCATGCGCACAAGCACCATCACCTTTGGCTTGGGCCCAGCGGGCACCGGCAAAACATACCTGGCCATCGCTTGTGCCATGGCCGCTTTAAAAGCGCGTGAGGTGAGCCGCATCATTTTGTCGCGCCCCATCGTTGTAGCAGGCGAGAACCTTGGCTTTCTGCCCGGAACGCTCATGGAAAAGGTTGATCCGTACATGCGCCCGCTCTACGATGCCCTCTATGATATGGAAGACTTCGCAAAGGTGAACCAGCTCATAGATGGAAACGTCATTGAGATCGTTCCCCTTGCTTTCATGCGGGGACGCACCCTCAACGACAGTTTCATCATCTTGGACGAAGCACAAAACGCAACCGCAGAACAAATGAAGATGTTCCTCACGCGATTGGGTTTTGCGTCGAAGATGGTGGTAACTGGCGACACGTCCCAAGTTGACATCCCGCGCGCGCAGTCGGGGCTCAAGGACATGCCTCGCATTCTGGGGGAGGTGAACGACATCGCTTTCTGCTCGTTTACCAGCGGCGATGTAGTCCGTCATTCCCTTGTGGCCGATATCGTGGCCGCATACGAACGCGCAAACCGTTAGAAGAGGTATCCGTGGAAATTGCCATCAATTACGACTATCGCGAAGAGGACATGCGCGCTATCGACGTCCTTTCTTTGGCAACGTTCGTCCTCGAAAGCGAAAACCAACCCGACACGACGCTTGTCTCAATCAATTTCGTGGACAACGACTCCATTCACGCGCTCAATAACGAGTTTCGCGGTATCGATTCTCCCACCGATGTGCTTTCGTTTGAATGCGATGGCATAGACGAAGAGTTTGCAGATCTTGACGAAGACGAGTTTGAGCTGGGGGACATCGTGGTCGCTCCCGATATGGCCGCTCTTCAATGCATAGAATACGGCGTCACGTTCGAGGAAGAAGTGTTGCTGTTGGTAACGCATGGCCTTTTGCATTTGTGCGGCTACGACCACATCGAAGATGATGAGGCACGCGAAATGGAGCAGCGCGAACGCGAGCTTCTGTCCGCCTACCTCAAACGCCCGTTCACGGTTTAGCGTCACAATGCAGCACATGCCAAACAACCCTCGCACAAACAGCCAGAGCACGTCACTCGCCGACTCGTTCAAACATGCCGGTGCAGGAATTGCCTACTCGTTTCGCACGCAGCGCAATATGCGCATCCATGCATGCTTCGCCGCAGCAGCGCTCGTTTTAGGGTTCATTTGCGGTATCAGTTTCGATCAATGGCTCATTGTGCTTTGCTGCATTGGAATGGTGTTTGGCCTGGAATGCGTGAACACCGCGCTGGAATGCGCAATCGATTTGGTTGCGCCCGAATATCACGATCTTGCCAAACACGCAAAAGATGCTGCTGCCGGCGGCGTGCTGTGCGCCGCCATCGCCTCACTGGCAATCGGTATCGCTTTGTTCGCCCCCGCGCTTTTGTCGTTTGCGGGTATTGCTCTGTAAAGGAAGGAATTGCGAAATGACCGAATCAACTTTCGCGCAATCGCCGTTCAAATCTGGTTTCGTAACCTTCATCGGTCGCCCGAACGCGGGCAAATCGACCCTCATAAACAACATCATGGGCAAAAAGATTGCCATTACGTCAAGCACCGCCCAAACAACGCGCCATCGCTTCCGCGCCGTGCTTACCACCGACCAGTCGCAGCTCATCATGGTCGACACACCGGGCATCCACAAGCCCCACGACGCACTGGGAGAAGAGCTTAACACCTCGGCACTTAAGGCGCTTGAAGACGTTGACGTTGCCGCTATGCTCATCGATGCCTCCCAAGAGGTGGGGCGCGGCGACGAATGGGTGGCAGCGCAACTCGCCTCGGTGCACGCAAAGAAAATCTTGGTGCTTTCCAAGTGCGATTTGGTTGATTCCGAAAAGCTTGAAGCGCAGCGCCAAGCGGGCTCTCAACTGGCCGATTGGGACATGGTGTTAGCCTGCTCCGGTGAAACCGGAGCAGGAGTACCCACGCTGGTTGATGCCATTACCGCTTTGCTTCCTGAAGGACCGCTGTGGTTTCCTGCCGACATGGAAACCGATCAACCGCTCGAAGTGGTTGTCGCAGAATTTATTCGCGAGAAAATATTGCGCTCGTTCTGCGATGAGGTTCCCCATGCGATAGGCGTGATGGTAGAAGAGCTCAAATACAAAAAGAAGGGCAACCTCAACAGCATCACGGCCATTATTTACGTCGAGCACGAAAGCCAAAAGGGAATCATCATCGGAAAGGGCGGCGCAGCCATTAAACGTATTGGCAGCGAAGCCCGCGTTGACCTTGAGCATCTTTTGGGAACGCGCGTGTTTTTGGACCTCTCGGTGAAAGTGAAGAAGAACTGGCGCCGCGACGCAAGCCAAATCAGACGCTTCGGCTATGGCGAAGGCGCCTAAGCAAGGCAACCATATACGGTGCATGCTTCATCTCGCGGATAGTGTGCCTCATGCATTTCGCAGCGATGCAAGTTAAAAAAGAGCATGTTGGCGGGTAAATGCTTTTGATAGCCTATCTCGCAATGGAACAATCGTGCAAGATTAGGGAAAAACGCTAAATATCGTTGCACAGCAGCGGTATTCCGATGTCATTTGGGTACAATGGCACCATACGATATCAAGGAGTTTGGTAGCATGATTTGCCCCAATTGTCATAACAACAATCGCGAAGGAGCCAAGTACTGCGACGAGTGCGGGTTCCCGCTTACTGGAAGCATTGCCGAAACCGCGCAAAACGCCGATCAGCTTGTCGATCGCGAAGACGGCGCCAACGGGCGTATTGCCGGCACCGATCAAGACGATCTTGCGTTTGCCGCAGCATTGAAAGAATCTCAGGCTCAAGCCCACGACGCACACGCCGCAGGAGAGCAAGAAGAAGACAGCACCTCTCCGCTTGCCCCGGTGGTGCTTTCAAGCGATGGAAAGAAACTGGTGAGCGCTGACAAAGCGGGTGTCTCGCTGAACGATCTTCCGCAGGTTATGGACAACGCGCCACAAAAGACCTCCGAAGAAGAGGGGGCCGCCGTCGATGCAAAACTCGCCGATACGGACGAAAGCGATGAGGTTGCCCCGTCGGCTGAAGCTGCTGAAAGCGCACAAGACGCCGCTGAAACCAGCGTCATCGATGCCATAGCCTCTGAAGACGCCGACGAAGAATCTGAGAGCGATTTGCAAGCGACCAGCATCCTTGAAGAGGTTGCCGACGATGCAAAGGACGCCGAGGATTCCTCCGATAATGCGAGCAGCTCAAAATCGAAACTCGATCCCGATATCACCACCGATTTAGCCGGTCTTGACATCGACGCAACGGCACTCATCGGGGAGCGCTTGTCCGATTTCGACTACGACGCCTACAAGCCCACGTGGCGCGATGGCAATACCATGCAAATGCCCGCCATTGAAAGCGACGATGCTCCCAAAGAGCGTCGCTTCGTCGCTTCGTCATCAATCAAGCAGCAAGGCCGCGTCAGGAAAATCGTCATCGGCGTTATCGCCAGCCTTGCCGTTGTCTGCGCCATTGCAGCCGGCGTAACCTATTACCTTGAAATCTGGGGTGGCAAAACCGTCCCCGACGTAACCGGACTCACCCAGCAAGAGGCCACGCAAGTGCTCGAACAAAGCGGCTTTACGGTCCGCGCGACGCAGGTGCGCTCTGATGGCGACGAGGGTCTGGTTCTTATCGAAGACCCCGTTGGCAATTCCCGCCAAGCAGAGGGAAGCGAAGTGGTCATCCATATTTCGGTACCACGTACCATTCCCGCAATCGTTGGCCTTAAGCAGGACGAGGCTCAAACGCTTATAACCGAAGAAGGGCTCACGGGCGTTTCCTTTGAAACCGAGCGCTCCGACGAAGAAGAGGGCAAGGTGCTTTCCGTCTCGCCCGAGCAGGGAACGCGCGTCAGAAGCAATCAGACCGTTGTGGTAAAGGTGGCAACGCCGTTCACCGTACCCGACATCAGCAACATGACGCTTTCCGATGCGCAGCAGGCCATCATTGACGCCGGTTTAACCTACGGGCTGTATTACACCTACACCGAAGATTACCCTGATTACACGGTATTGGGCATTTCGCCCGAAGCTGGCACCAAGGTTACCGGCGGTTCTTTCGTAACCATCAATGTGTCGCGCGCACGTGCAACTGAGCTCATCAACGCCACCCAAAGCTTGCTTGCCGCTGGCTCAACCATCACCATCGGCGGCGTGAACTATGCGGTCTCTTCGCTTGATTCGGTGTCATATCTTGGCGAGAACAAGACCAGCTACACCATAACGGGAACGCCGTTCATAACGCTTCTGGGCGAAAACCTGTACGGCACACCTCGTTCAGTTTCGGGCACCATCACCTGGAACGACGACAACACGATGTCAAGCATTTCCTAGGCGTTCAACAATAACGTGGCAAGCGAGAGTTACAGCGCGCGCGCACTGGTACTGCGTAAAACCGTAATGGGCGAGAGCGATCTTGCGCTCTCGCTTTTGGCCGAAGATGGGTCAAAGCTACGTTGCGTCGCAAAAGGGGCGCGTAAACCTTCGAACACGTTCTCATCACGACTCGAACTGTATTCAGAGGTTGAAATACATTGCGTGAAGGGGAGAAGTCTCGACATCATTAAAGAGGCGCGCCTCATTAACCCGCATGCTGCGCTCAGGACAGACATAGCCTACAACACCTGCGCCGCCCCTATAGCAGAACTCCTCGATGCCGTATCACAAGAAGATCTGGACGCCCCGCAGCTTTTCCCCATGGCGAGCTCAGCGTTTACCCATATCGAACATCTTGAACCGCAAAAAGCGCTGGCCATATGCGCTGCTCAATTGTTGAAGACGCTTTCTGTTATTGGCTTTCGACCCAGCCTCAACAGATGCGTGCACTGCGGCAATCCCATAGACCTGCATGCGCATGTCCCCGAAATTGCGCTGTCCGACATTGACGGGGGAGCCGTATGCGATAACTGCACCGTCTTTGGGGAAACGCGACGGATCGCAAGACCGTGCGCCGCATGGGTGCACGCCTTCATCGGCATGACCTTCGACGATATTGCAGCATGCGATATCGATGTGGCAACCACCTTCGAAACACTCATGTTCGCGCACCAATGGACCCGCGTTCATGTAGGTAAAACCCTCAAATCGATGAACTTTTTGTTAACGAGCGGACTTTTCTGATCGAGTGTGTATAATCGCGTTCGAGAAACAAAGGGGTATAAGCTATGACTATGTATTCATTTCAAACACAAGGCGTTTGCGCACGCATCATCAATATGGAACTCGACGGAGACACCATCAAGCATGTTGAGTTCATGGGCGGTTGCCCGGGCAATCTCGCCGCTATTCCCAAACTTGTCCAAGGTCGCTCCGTCGATGAGATGGAAGAGATGCTTTCTGGCATTCGCTGCGGAAACAAGCCCACGTCCTGCGTTGACCAAATGGTCAAGGGCATGCGCGCGATTCAAGAGTACGAGCGCGAACAGGCAGCTGCTGCAACCGCTTAAGCTTTACAGCTATACACCTTGCGCCTTCATTCGCATTTTATTGCTATCCAATTCACTTCAGCGTTTAAAGCAATGCGCTGATATCGCGTTTTGTGCTTAAGCTGTGACGAACGGGCTCACTTATTGAACCAAAAAATAACCTCCCGTATTATGGGGTGGTTGCGCTTTGCGCACAGGTTTTTCCCTTAGCCTTCATGCTCACCACATAGGGCTCAGTGAAAAACGACACATTGGTAGATGTTGCATCATGCAACACAAAAGAAAGGTGGCCAGCTATGGCAGATAAACTGAGCATCAGCAAAGAGCGCGCAGCCGAGCTTATCGCAGAGTTCGGCAAGGATGCAAACGATTCCGGCAACGTCGAGGTTCAGGTTGCAATCCTTACCGAGCGCATCCGCAATCTCACTGAGCACCTGCGCACGCACAAGAAGGACAACCACTCCCGTCGCGGACTCATGAAGCTCATCGGCAAGCGCCGCGGTCTTCTGAAGTACATCAAGAAACGCGACATCGAGCAGTATCGTGCCCTCATCCAGAAACTCGGCATCCGCGACAACATCTAAGCTCAGCTTCAAAAGCCCGCTCGCGCGGGCTTTTGCTTATACCGGTAACTTTCGAGAAGCACCGTGCTTTTCGATTGAAGCACTGAAGAGCGCATCTTCAGTTTGCGGCCGATGACGCAAGGGGCGCCCTCGGTCGCGTCGCCAAAACATACTACCCAGGCGACGAAGCAGGTTCCCCAGCAATAGGGCAGGGGAAGAAAGGGATTAAAACTTATGGCAAAAGTTGTTGAATCGTTCGAGCTGTACGGCAAAGAGTATCGCTTCGAAACCGGCGAGCTTGCAAAGCAAGCCACGGGCGCTGTGCTGTGCACACAAGGCGACACCACCGTGCTGGTAACCGCCGTCATCTCGAAAGACGAGAAGGACTACGATTTCTTCCCGCTCACCGTCGACTACATCGAGAAGATGTACGCAGTGGGACGCATCCCCGGCGGATACCTGAAGCGCGAGGCTCGTCCTTCTGAAAAGGGCACCCTTACCGCCCGCATGATCGACCGACCCATCCGTCCTGGCTTCGTGGACGGGTTCAAACATGAGGTTCACGTCGTGGCAACCACACTCGTTGCCGATCAGGAAAACCCCATCGACACCATTTGCGTTGCCGGCGCTTCTGCCGCCCTTATGATCGGCTCCGCTCCTTTCGACGGTCCGGTATCCTGCGTGCGCGTTGGTCGCAACACCCAAACCGGTGATTTCATTTGCAACCCCACCTACGAAGAGCAAAAAGAGTCCGACCTTGATTTGGTGATCGCCGGTACGTCCGATTACATCAGCATGATCGAAGCTGGCGGAAATGAAATCTCCGAAGAGGACATGCTTGCCGCGATGTCCTTCGGCCAAACCGCCATCGATGCGTTATGCCAAGCACAGCAGCGCTTCTTGGACAAATGCGAAATCGAAGCCAAAGAGTGGGGCATCCACGTTGCCGACCCCTCAATCGCAACGCGCATCGATCCCTTCTTCGATGAGATGTCCGCCGCTCTCAAAGATGCCGATAAACAGGCGCGTATGGGCAAGGTTGAAGACCTTAAAGCGCGCATCGTGGCCGAACAGTTCTCTGAAGAAGAGCAGGCTGCGTGGGCTGCCGATATCGCTGCTGCCTTGAAGGGCCTCGAAAAGCACGCAATGCGCCGCATGGTCATCGAAACAGGGGAGCGCGCAGACGGCCGCAAGACCGACGAAATTCGCCCGTTGTTCATCAAGCCCGGCTACCTGCCGCGCGTCCATGGTTCAGGCTTGTTCCAGCGCGGCCAAACGCAGGTGCTCTCCATTTGCACCCTGGGCATGCTCAGCGAGTGGCAACGCCTCGACACCATCGAGCCCGTCGAAGGCAAGCGCTACATCCACCATTACAACTTCCCGCCGTACTGCACCGGCGAAACCGGCCGCATGGGCTCGCCCAAACGCCGTGAAATCGGTCATGGCGCCCTTGCAGAACGCGCGCTCAAGCCCGTTTTGCCCAATGAGGACGATTTCCCGTACTCCATTCGCGTCGTCTCCGAGGTCATGGAGTCCAACGGTTCCTCCTCTATGGCATCTACCTGCGGCTCTACGCTGGCTCTTATGGACGCTGGCGTGCCGCTGAAAGCTCCGGTTTCGGGCATCGCCATGGGTCTCATCAAAGAAGAGGACGGCGTTGTCATCCTCTCCGACATCCAAGGTCTTGAAGACTTCCTGGGCGACATGGACTTCAAGGTAACGGGCACCTCCCAGGGCATCACTGCTCTGCAAATGGACAACAAGGCACGCGGTCTTTCCGTTGAAATCCTCGCTCGCGCTCTTGAGCAAGCAAAACGCGGTCGTGCGCATATCCTTGACGCCATGCTGGCCGAAATCCCCGAGCCGCGCGCCGAGCTTTCGAAATACGCACCGCGCATTGAGACCATACATATTCCCGTCGACAAAATCCGTGACGTCATCGGCACAGGCGGCAAGGTCGTCCGCGGCATCCAGGATGAAACCGGCGCAACCCTCGAGATCCAAGAGGATGGCACCATCCTTATCGCCGCAGTTGACGGCGAGGCGGGCGCTGCTGCCAAGAAAGCGGTTCTGGACATCGTCAAAGAGCCCGAAGTAGGCGAGATTTACGAAGGCGAAGTTGTGGGAATCAAAGATTTCGGCGCATTCGTGAAGCTCACTGCCGCCAAAGACGGTCTTTTGCATATCTCGCGCGTTGCCAACGGCCGCGTGGCAACCGTCGAAGAAGTTCTTTCTCTGGGTGACGTCATTAAGGTGCAGGTCCTTGAGGTTGACCCCAAGACCGGCAAGATCTCCCTTGATCGCCTCGACAAGCCGGAGGCTCCCGAATCATCGCGCGAGCAGGGTCGCGACAAGAAAGACAACAGTCACAACAACCGTTCGAACGGTCGCAACGGCCGCACGCCGCGCCGCCACCACGAAGGCTAAACACACCTTTGCGCTAACGCATCAGCGCTCGCTCAAAGCCTATAAAGCACCTTTTGCAAAGGCTCGGATAC
>JAZQAV010000019.1:0-2661 GCA_045545435.1 Eggerthellaceae bacterium
TCAGCCTGTTTTATTGACAGCGCGCAATGTGCACTTGTACGCTCCGCATGCGATGCGCCATCGACGAACTAACTCGAGCACGCATATTCAACTTTGTGGGGCGCGCGGCATGATTTCGCACACATATGCAACTTTGTGGAAGGTTTTTAGACAACAATCCCCACAAAGTCGATTATACGTGCAACCGAGAAATGCAAGTCACGTACACAAGCGAAGCGTCCCCTTGAATTCAATGCTGCATATTGCTACATTACGTTTGTCAGTGCTGTTTCAGGGCGAGGTGGAATTCCTCACTGGCGGTAACTGAGCGAGGGTATCGCACAGAAGTCCGCGAACCTGGCTTGCGCAAGCTGGGCCGACTCCGGTGAAAGTCCGGGACCAACGGTTACGGAAGCACATGCTTCCTTACAGTCCGGATGGAAGAGACAGGAGGATACTTATGTCTAGCTATGCGCAAAACTCCAGCAACATCCAAAATACCAACAGGTGGACCACGCGGCAGCTTGTCACCATGGCGCTCATGTGCGCTATTGCCATTCTGCTGAGCTTTATCGAGTTCCCCATCTTCCCCGCCGCCGCATTCCTTAAGCTGGATATCTCATTTGTGCCCTCGGCCGTTATGGGATTCGCTTACGGACCTGGACCGGGCGTTTTGGTAGGCGTTGCCTGCGCTGTTGCTCACGGCGCCATCACGGGCAACTGGGTAGGCTGCCTTATGAACATCATCGCCTGCTGCGCCTTCATTATTCCCGCGGCCATTTTGTACACGCGCAACCGCACCTTCAAAGGCGCTATGATCGGCCTGGCCATCTCGGTTGTGTGCCTGGTTGTGGCCGCCATCATCGCCAACCTCATCATCGATCCGGCGTTCTACGGCATCCCGTTCGACGTGGTTAAAGGCCTTATCGTGCCGGCCATCCTCCCCTTCAACATCATCAAGGGCGTGGTTATCAGCGTGTTAACCGGCATCGTGTACAAAAGCATTTCGAACCTTATAACGCCCACCAAAGACCAGGTGAAAGGGCGGTAGCAGCCTGAGGGCTCACCTGCGGAGACCCTAAAGTGCACGAGCTGAAAGCTTCAGGCCGCCGCGGTTAATCGCACAGCGGACCACATGAATCACGCTGGGCCCTATGAATCCCACCAGACCTTATGAATTGATTAAAAACGAAGGCGCCTGCCAAGAAACACGCTTCGCCCAGGCGCCTTCTCCGAGCAAATAAGTTAGCGTACCACCATGCCAATCATTCAGTTTGAAAACGTCTCCTTCAGCTACGACGGAAACAGCAACGCTCTTAACGGCATTACGGTTTCCGTCGAGCCCGGCTCGTTCACGTGCGTGTTGGGAGGAAACGGAAGCGGAAAATCGACTTTCGCCAAACACATCAACGCGCTGCTGACGCCCGATGACGGGCACGTGCGCGTGCTTGACCTGGACACATCCGACCCCAACAATACGTTTTTCATCCGCAGCAACGCTGGCATGGTGTTCCAAAATCCCGACGATCAGATTGTTTCCAGCGTCATAGAAAGCGACATTGCCTTTGGCCCCGAAAACTTGGGTGTTCCAACTCATGAGCTGCGAAATCGCGTCACGCGCGCGCTGAAGCAAGTAGGACTTCAAGGATTCGAGAAAAAGCAAACCGAGGCACTTTCGGGCGGACAGAAGCAGCGCGTTGCCATGGCCGGCGTACTTGCCATGGAACCGCAAATCCTCGTGTTAGACGAAGCAAGCGCGATGCTGGACCCGCGTGGACGCTCGGGGCTTATCCGCATATGCCGCGAGCTTAACCAGCAGGGTCTCACCATTGTGCTTATCACCCATTTTATGGAGGAGGCTGCGTTCGCCAATCGCGTCATCGTGTTGGAAAACGGTACCGTAGCCCTTGACGGCGCACCTGATGACGTTCTTTTGCAGGCCGATCGCCTTGCTGAGCTCGCGCTTGACGTTCCCTTTGCCACGCGTTTAAGCATGGCGCTGCGCGCGCTGGGCGCACCCGTACAACTGCACGCCAACGAAGAAGCGCTTGAGCGCGAGCTGCTGGAAATGCTTACCGAACCGAATG
The DNA here is from genome assembly GCA_045545435.1 of Eggerthellaceae bacterium. Taxonomy (GTDB): domain Bacteria; phylum Actinomycetota; class Coriobacteriia; order Coriobacteriales; family Eggerthellaceae; genus UMGS1502. The sequence continues at coordinate 2,067 of JAZQAV010000019.1, forward strand.
CAAGCGAAACAGCGAATGAGGCAAAACCTGTCGAAAGCGCGCAGAACGCCTCAAACCCACACGATGCGGTGGCACAAGCAGCACACGCCAATGCCACCCCCTTGGTTTCGCTCGAAGACGTTTCGTTCACGTACGAACCCATCTCGCAAAAACGCCGTCGCAAAGCCGCCGTTGCCCCCTACGGAAAGCAGGCCGACTGGGGACGCGCCCCCAGCGAATACTGGGCATTGAAAAACATCTCTTTCGACATTCTTGAAGGCGAGTTTTTGGGAATCGCCGGGCACACGGGAAGCGGCAAAAGCACCCTCATCCAACTGGCAAACGGCCTGCTGCAGCCCAACAAAGGGCGCGTGCTTATAAACGGTAAGGAACTCAGCGACAAGCGCGCTGCGCACGAAGCGCGCCGCAACGTGGGCGTGGTTTTTCAATATCCCGAACACCAGCTGTTCGCCGCAACCGTGTACGACGATGTTGCCTTCGGGCCCCGCAACCTGGGCTTTTCGCAAGATCAAATTGACCAGAACGTTCGCCAGGCCATGGAAATGGTCCACCTTGACCTCGACGAACTGCGCGCCCGGAACCCGTTCGAGCTGTC
>JAZQAV010000020.1:0-6823 GCA_045545435.1 Eggerthellaceae bacterium
GAATAAGCACGCCCTCACCGGCGTCAAACGTGTGGTGAATAATGGGGTCCGACCCCTCCACCAGCTGCGGCATGCGACACGCCGGCTCGTACAACGGATGCGCGCTGGCAATGCGATCGCACACATCGTGCGCATGCTCGAACAGCGCGTTGGCCACCTTGTACCAGGTTTCCTCCGTAAACGGCTTGCTAATGCCAAACTCGGCAATTTGCGCGCCCTTGTAGAAGTACGTTTTGCGCAGCACGTCGGTCATGCGGGCTTCAATTACTTCGAACCCGTTGTCCTCCAAATAGCGCTCCACCTGGTGGTTTGCGCCCGGATGGAAGTTAAGCAGGTACTCGCCCACAATAAGCACGCGCGGGCGCAGCTTTCTGCGGTCGTAGTTAACCTTACGCATGATGTCTATGGCGCGCTTGAACCCGCGCTGCGCACCCGATACGCCATGCGCCTGCAAGCCACCCATCACTTCGTCCAGCGCGCGTTCAAACGCGGCGTCGGCGCTGCCCGGCACCACTTCGTAGGGACGCATTTTGCGCAGCAGCTCTTCCAGCGCGTCAATCATGGGCAGCCCCATGGCAACGCGCACCGACGTGGCCAGCGACATCTTGAAGCCCGGATGCAAATTGTGGTAGTCAACGTCGTCGTTGGTAATAATGGGCACGTGCGCAAAACCCGCGTCGTCAAGCGCCTTGCGCAGCAGCGCGCCGTAGTGCGTCAAGCGGCAATCGCCAATGTACTTGCCCGTTGCCACCGCCACGTCGGCATCGTTGTACTTGCCCGAACGCAGCTCGGCCAAGCATTCGCCGATGGTCATTTGCGCGGGGAAGCAAATATCGTTGTGCACGTAGCGTTTACCCAGCTCAATGGCTTCTTCGCCACCTACGGGCACCGCCACCGACCGCGCTCCCTGCTTGCTGAACGCCGCCGCCATCAGCCTCGCGCACGCGTGCGACGTGGTGGGCACCAGAATAACCTTTTCGCGACGGTGCGCCTTGGTGTACTTGGTTGGATACGGGTCCGCCAGTTCGCGCAGCGGCGCGCTGGCGTTTTCCTGGCGCTTGATGTTGATGGTTTCCACAAACGAGCGAATACGAATGCGCAACGGCCCCGGCACGTCCGACTCGTCCACCTTAAGAATAAGCGGGCTCTTGTTGGTAATTTGATGCATCAGGCGCACAATTTCGTCGGAAAGATAGGCGTCGTGACCGCAGCCAAAACTTACCACCTGGGCATATTCAAGGTTGGGGTCCTGGGCCGCCATAATGGCCGACGCCAACATGCGCGCGTGGTAGTTATTGACGATGTCCAGGCGACTTTTTGACAGATCTATGTTGGAAAGCCCCGGCAGGGCGTCGGGCGTGAGCACCGGGATGCCCTGTTCGGTGAACATGCTGGGCAAATCGTGGTTGATAAGCGGGTCGTTGTGGTAGGGGCGCGATGCCAGCACCACCGCGTAGGTTCCACTGCGACGCGCGTTTTCCAACACTTCTTCGCCCGCCGCTACCAGTTGGGTCCTGAAGCTTTCGAGCGCTGCGTCGCCGGCAGCTATTGCGCGTTTCACCAGCGCTTCTTCTATTTGGAAGGTATCGCGCATCCAGCGGCACAGCTGCTTTTCGCGATCGGCGTTGGTGTACCAGTGGAACAGCGGCGTGTCGAACTGCACGTTGGCGCGCTGCTGGGGGTTGTCGGAGTTGCGCATCACAATGGCGTAGCCCTTCACCACCGCGCACATAGATTCGCTGGTCTTTTGCGTGTTTTCGGAGGGGACGGTGGTTATTGAGGGCATGAAAATGCGGTCCACGCGCGCCCGCTCAAGGTCGCGCACGTGGCCGTGCACCAGTTTTGCGGGGAAGCACACCGTGTCGGAGGCCACCGCGGGCAGGCCTCTTTCGAACAGGGCGCGGCTTGACTCGTGCGAAAGGCGCACGGTAAAGCCCAGCGCGCGCCAGAACGTGGTCCAAAACGGCATGTTGTCCCAAAACGCCAGCACGCGCGGAATGCCGATGGTAATGTGGCGCTGCGGGGCCAGTTCGGGCGCGGGATAGCTGTTGAACAGCAGTTTTTCGCGCACATCGAACAGGTTGGCCACCGATTGCTTGCGCTGGCGCACCGCCTGCAAGCGCTCACGCACCGCGGCATCGCGCGGGTCGCCCACAATTTCGCCGCGCTCGCAGCGGTTGCCCGTGACGTAGGTTGAGCCGTCGGCGAACTGCACAATGGAGCGCGCGCAGTTGTTGGTGCAAAACGGGCACGTGGCGTTGGCGGTTTGCTGGTAGGTGAGCTCGCGCACGCCGTCCAAGCCGATGAAGCTTGAACGAAGGTGCCCCTCACCTGCGGTTGTAGCCTGCTGCATGGTGCGCATGGCGAACAGCGCGGCACCGATGGCGCCCATAAGGCCCGGGTACGGCGCGCGTGTGACGGGGCGCCCCACGTAGTCTTCGAACGCGGCCAGCACGGCATCGTTGGCAAACGTGCCGCCTTGCACCACAATGCGCTCGCCCAAGCTGTCCAGATTGGACACGCGGATGACCTTGGTAAACACGTTCTGGATGATGGAGCGGCACAGGCCGGCCATAATGTCGTCGGGCGTTTTGCCGTTGCGCTGCTCGGTAACCACCGAGGAGGTCATAAACACCGTGCAGCGACTTCCCAGTTCAGCGGGGCTTTTTGAGCGGAAGGCCGCCGTGGCAATCTCGCGCGTTTCAATGCCCAGCGTGCGCGCGAAGTTTTCCAGGAACGACCCGCAGCCGCTTGAGCAGGCCTCATTCACCAGGATGTCAGTGACGATGCCGTCGTTGATCCAGATGGCCTTCATGTCTTGGCCGCCAATATCCAAGATGAAGGTGGCATCGCCCACGTAGCGAGCCGCGGCCAGCGCATGCGCGACGGTTTCCACCACGTGGCAGTCGGCGTGAAAGGCTTTGGCGAACAGCAGCTCGCCGTAGCCTGTGGTGGCGCAGCCGGCGATCTCCAGCGTGACGCCCGCGTTTTGCCAGCGGCCTTGCAGGTTGCAGAGGGCGGCTTTGGCCACGTCGAGCGGTTGGCCCTGGTTGTTGGCGTAGAAGGAGTCCAGCAGCGTGCCGTCTTCGGCCAGGAGTGCGAACTTGGTGGTGGTTGATCCCGAGTCGATTCCCAAGTACGCACGCACCACGCGCGTGCCGCGCGCGGGCGCGGGCGTCCCGCTTGCGGCGCCGGCGGAGGCGCCTGCGGGTGCAGCGGGCGCGGTGGCGCCAGGGGCGGCACCAGCAGTTTCGGGCCCAGCGGCGTTATCTGCAGGAGCCCCAAGCGCGAACGCGGCGGGCCCCAGCGGCTCGGGAGCCGGAGCATGACGCTCGCGAAACGCGCGCAGCTCTTCTTCCGTTTCAAAGAAAGGCCTGCTAGAACTCGCATTCGTGTGCCCGCTTTCGGCCGCAGCCTGCACCTTTTCCCGCGCCTCATCAAGCGACGTCGGAGCATATTCTTCGTCCGCGAACATTCTCTGCAGTGACAGCGCAGCTCCGCGCGCCACGATAATCTCAGGCTGATCAGGCACGATGGCATCGGCGTCCGAGATGCGCAGGCGCTGCTTGAACACCTCCACCAGCGTGGGGTTAAACGTGAGCGGGCCACCTTCGAAAATGACCGGCGGCATGATTTCCATGCCTTGGGCCAAACCGCCCAGCGTTTGCTTCGCCACCGCGTGGAAGGTGGACAGCGCGATGTCGTTTTTGGACGCGCCCTGGTTGATGAGCGGCTGGATGTCGGTTTTTGCGAACACGCCGCAGCGGCCCGAGATACTGTACAGCGTTTTGCCCTGCGCGGCGGCAGCGTCAAGCTGCTCAACGGGGATTTTAAGGAGCGAGGCAATTTCGTCAAGAAACGCGCCCGTACCACCGGCACACGATCCGTTCATGCGCATGTCGGCCACTTTGAGGCTTGGGGCGTTCGCGGCGGTCGCCGGCGCACCAGCTGCGGGTTCGCCCGCAATGGCAGCGTCAGCAGACGTAGCTGCAGCGCTTGCGCCTGCTGCAGCAGCGTTTACACCTGCGGCAGCTGAAAGCCCCGTGCAATCGCACGCATCGAAGCTGCTGGTAGGCTCGAAGAAAATCATCTTCGCGTCTTGTCCGCCCAGCTCAATGGCCACGCGAGCTGAAGGGTAATGGGTGGCAACCGCGATGGAGTTCGCGACCACTTCCTGCACATAGGGAGCATCCAGAACGCGCGCCAATTCCTTGCCGCCAGAGCCGGTGACCGCTATTTGCGCAGGTCGATTGGCAATCGTTTGTCGGATTTCCGCCAAAACCGCCTCGGCAGTTTTAAGCTGATGCGCGTGATGGCGCCGATACGTGGCGCACAGCACTTCGTGAGTTACAGGATCAACCGCAGCCGCTTTCACCGTGGTGGAGCCCACATCGACGCCAACAAGAAGCGGCTTGTCGACGGACTCTGTTTCGCTAGCACCGGCTGGTATTTCGCAGGCGCCAACCTGCGTTTCGCCGGCGCTGGCCTGCGTTTCGCTGGTGGCTGATGCCTCGCGTGCAGCTGGCGTCTCGCTGGTGGCCGGAATCTCGCCGACAGCCAACGCCTCGTTGACGTGCGTTTTCTCTCCTATAGCGGTTGATATTTCGCTGACGTTATCCATAGCATTCCGAAGAATAGCGCATTCTTTTGATTTCAGCATGAAGCAGTTTTTACACTTGTCTAACAATTGGCAAGGAAGCCCTCTTCGCTGGCTCGACAATTCCCCACTTCGCTATTTGTCAGGAATACGGTTGCTACGCGCGAACGCAAGTGGAATGCTGCGGTCCGCGGCGCAGAATGACGTTGTTGCTACGGGCGGACGCAAGTGGCGCGAAATGACGTTGCTGCTATCGGGACTGGCATGAAACAGCGCTGTTGCTACGCGAGCGATCCCGCCTGAGCGATAGCCCGCTTCCGCACGCCCCGCATACGCAGCCGTTGAGTTTCATGCTCACGCGCAGGTAGAGGGGCCTCTGGTAATATTCCGCACCATAGACATTGTCCTGCGGATGGCGGTCCGCCCTATAAATCACCCCACCAGAATGGAGCGACTATGCGCAAGACAATAGCAACCACGCACAAAATAATTGCGGCTATGTGCGCCTGCATGATGCTAAGCCTCACCCTCGCAGCCTGCGGACAGCAAGCAAGCCAGTCCTCTCAAAGCCAACAAGCCACGACATCGCAACAAAGCGAATCAAGCCAAGCGGCGGAATCCGCTTCCAACACTGAACCAAAAACCCCGGCCAGCGAGGCGGCAAGCGCAATCGGCACCGTCCCCAATAATATCGCCGAGGACGAAGATGCCCTTGTATCCACCTACCCGTCCAAGTTCACGCAGGAAACGTACAAGGATGCCGACACCAATCTCTCGGTGACGTACAACCTGTTCTTGCCCGAGGGCTACGACGCCTCCAAGAGCTATCCCATGGTGGTCTTCATCGCAGACTCCAGCTGCGCGCGCGGCAACGCTGAGCAGTCGCTCACGCAGGGTCTGGGCGCGCTCGTGTGGGCTACCGACGAGTGGCAGGCGGCAAACCCGTGCATCGTGTGCGTGCCAACCTACCCCGAGACGATCCTCGACGACCACAGCGGCTACACCACAACGGAGTACGTGGAGCTTACCAAGCGCCTGATTGACTCTGTTGCCGGCGAATACGCCGTGGACGCCTCGCGCATCTACGGAACCGGCCAGTCCATGGGCTGCATGACCACGTTGATTCTGGCATCCGAGTATCCCGACCTATACGCGGGCTGCATGTTCGTTGACGGCCAGTGGGATATCTCGACGCTTGCGGGCCTTGAAGGCCAGCGCTTCGTGTACTTCGCAGCCGAAGATGACGAGCGCGCCTTCGAAGGCATGGGCGAAGTCATGACGATGTTCGACGACGATTCGGTAGCCTACGCTTCTGCGCAGTGGCAGGGCACGTGGTCTCCCGACGAGCTTTCGACCGCGGCCAACGAGCTCTTCAACCAAGGCCGGGACGCCAACTTCGTGTCGTGGGCCACAGGCACCATCGAGGCCGGCTCGGGCGGCGGCATGGGCGGCTCGTCCTACCACATGGCGTCGTTCGACTACGCCTACCGCTGCATCGCTGCCATGGAGTGGCTGTTCCAGGTATAAGCCGCGAACACGCTGTGATCACGCTGCGCGAGCCGCTTTGTACCGAACCGACACAAAGCGGCGTGAGGCGGCGACCAACTGTCAGAAACCGCCTCCGTGCATGAATGCGGCGGCGGGTCGGCTAGAAATGCCAGAAAACGCCTCCGTGCACGATGGCCGAAGATCGCGACCTGGGATTTTCCCGGTCCGTTCGTGCACGGAGGGCATTTCGCGCCGGTTTTTCCGTGCATGGAGCCCGTTTCGGACATTTCCGGACGCATCGTGTCGGAAACAGCCTCCGTGCACGATGGTTTCCGCACGAAAGGGGCTCCGTGCACGATGGAACGGCAACGGGGGCGCGGCCAACGGCGATCGACCGCACGAAAAGGCCTCCGTGCACGGGATTCCTGTCGGAAACCGCCTCCGTGCACGATGAAGCGACAGCGATGGAGCGTCGATCGACTCGCAACCGCTCGAAACCGCCTTCGTGCACGGAAGCGTGTTGGCCGCGCGGCTGACGAACGCCGCTTACTCGCCAGCCTCAGTTGCGGCCACGTCGCCCGCCGCTGGCACGGCCACGTCGCCAGCCTCGGTTGCGGCCGCCTCGGCTACCGCGGGTGCGGCCTCGGCCGTCGCCTCCGCCGCTGCCGCCGCATCGGCCGCCTCCAACGCTGCGAGCTCTTCGCGCAACGCGGCAATCTTCGCTTCGGCAGCACGCTG
>JAZQAV010000021.1:0-2381 GCA_045545435.1 Eggerthellaceae bacterium
CCAGGTCTTTGAACAGCTTGGTAAACTCGCCTTTTCGCCCGGTGATAAGAGGGGCCATTACCACCGCGCGCGTTCCCTCGGGCGCGAGGTTCAAGATGTCGTCGGTAACCTGGTCGGTTGTTTGCTTTTTAATTTCACGGCCGCATTCGGGGCAATGCGGAATGCCCACACGGGCGAACAGCAAACGCAGGTAATCGTATATTTCGGTTGTGGTGCCAACCGTCGAGCGCGGGTTGCGCGACGTGGTTTTTTGGTCGATGGAAACCGCCGGTGACAAGCCGTCGATGCTGTCAAGATCGGGTTTGCTCATCTGTCCAAGGAACATGCGCGCATAACTGGAAAGGCTTTCGACGTAGCGACGTTGGCCTTCGGCGTACATGGTGTCAAACGCCAGACTCGACTTTCCCGAGCCCGATAAGCCCGTTATGACAACCAGCTTGTCGCGCGGTATCTCCAAATTGATATCGCGCAAATTATGCTCGCGGGCACCTTTTATAACTATGGATTTCTGACCCATGACCTGTTCCTTGTCTGATAGTTTGCAACTCGCTCATTTTATGCCAGCTAACAATAAAAGGGCGCATTTGATGCGCGCTCGTTACAAGAAGCATAGACTGTGTTCGATTTTTCAAATGCGCACCACCGTCAGGTGCGGGGTGCACCCGAGCACATAATGCGCGTAAGCCGCGAGGATGCGTTTGCCGGTATTAGACGGACAGCAAGCGAAGAAGCTAGACAGCTATTTCGCGACGCGCTTTTTCTCAAAGATGCGCTTGCTGGCGCAAAGCGCACAGCAAGCAAGGAAGTGAGCCCGCTATTGCGCGGCGCACATCAGCCGCGGGGATGCGCCTGTTGATGCGCGATTTTCAAGCGCGCAGGAGACAAATGCGTGTAAATCTGCGTTGTCGAAAGATTGGAATGCCCCAGCATTTCCTGCACGCTGCGCAAGTCGGCACCACCATCCAGCAAATCGGTGGCAAACGTGTGGCGCATGTCATGAGGTGAGAGGTTGTCGTCAAGGCCAGCCGCACGCACGGTCTGCTTGAACATCTTACGAATAGCGTCCGTGGTTAGATGGTTGCCGCGCGCCGAAACGAAAAAGTAATCGCTGCGCTTGTCCCCCAACAAAATGGGCCGCGCTTGCCACATATACCTCCGCATCGCCTGGATGCAAAGCTCATGGAGCGGAATGATGCGCTCCTTCCCGCCTTTGCCGAACACCTTCACTTGGTATTGAGCGAAATCGACGTCCATGAATTTCAAGTCGGAGGCCTCGGAAACACGAGCGCCGCACGCGTACAAAAACTCGAGGATAGCCTGGTCGCGCATCTCAACCGCAAGCGCTTCGTCAAGTTGCGCCGGCAGGCTTTCCTGAGCGTGCACGCTTAACAGTTTCACCATGTCAGCTGGACGAATGACATGCGCAAGATGGCGGTTTTGCTTGGGTCCTCGAATGAGCGTTGCAGGATCGTTTTCGATATAGCCCATAACGGACAACCAGCGGAAAAAGCCTCGCAACGAGGAAAGCTGACGGTTAACCGTGGTGCGCGAATAGCGCGCCTGATCGAGCTCTCCCAGGTAGCTGCGCAAATCACGATGCCCAATATGCAAAGGATCGCGCTTGTTGCGCGCGCACCAGCGCACGTAGGCACGAAGATCGTTTTGATAGGCGCGAACGGTATGGACCGACGCGTTGCGCTCTACCTCAAGGTCGAGACAGTAATCCTCTATAAGCGACTCGGCTTTTGAAAGGCAGCTTTCGTCAAACGCGCCAGAAGAGGCCTCTTTGGGCTTTGCCTTTGCCTTAGGCGCACGCGTTTTGGTACGAGATGCTGCTGGTTTTTGGGATTGCGCATCTGTGGCAACCGGCTCTTGAGGCCGATTGTCGGCGGCAGCTTGCTTTTGGGGCTGTTCGGCCATTAGCGCTCCAAAGCAGAAGCGGCGCTCAAAGCGTCTTCGGCAGGCAAAAGACCACACGTTGCGAGCTGGTTTTTGTAACCGAGCAAAGCGCTCAACCCGCGTTGCGCATATGCCGCATACCGTGCACTTTTGTTCTTGATGCGCTGCTCAAGCGGGGGCATTATGCCGAAATTCACATGCATAGGCTGATAATCCAGGGTTTCTGGATCGGTTGCATGCGCAATAAGGGCACCGAAGACGGTTTCGGTTGGCAAGGGCACCACATCGATTTCGCGCAACTGCGCAGCAACAGAAAGCGCCACGTGCAAACCCGATCGTATCGCTTCGCAGTAGCCTTCCGTTCCACCCAACTGACCGGCAACGTATGTGGGCACGCCAAAGGCCTCACGTGCCTTTTCTAGCTCAAGCGCGCTGGTGAGCAAACGCGGGGCGTCTATGAAGGTGTTGCGATGCATCACCCC
>JAZQAV010000022.1:0-10338 GCA_045545435.1 Eggerthellaceae bacterium
CGCCGCTTTCAAACATTAAATTCTTAACCATTCCCCAGCCGCTTTAGGGCGGCTGGGATAACCCAAACACTAACGACATGGAACACACCAACAACGAACACATTTACGCCCATTTCACGGGTAACCGCGAAAACGGACGCAACGGAATTGAAGAACTTGAACGCCTTGGAGCAAACAACGCCTACCACAAGGACGGAAGCAACCCCGATATGCTTTATTACATTGCCCACGATAACAATATACATAGCGCAAAGAGAAGCAACGCCCACCTCCGCGCTTTGATAGATATGATTGAAGAGGTTGGAAAGGAGGTCAGTTGTGAGTAAGGCACGCAATGGCAAGGTGATGAGCTTTCGTAAAGGGTGGGAGCGAATAAGGCCGGTTGATATGTCGCAAGCCAAAGAGCAACTTATGGCCGCTATGAGCATTGCCAACCGTAATTCGTGGGCATTGTGCCTAAACAGCGGTAAGCCATTCAATGAAGAGCAAATCAAAGCTGTGGAAGATGTGTTTGCCAAATATGGTGTGAGAGCCGCCGAGGTTTGGGACAAACCGAGAGAATGGGACGTAACAACCAATTACAAGAACGGCACGCTCCGATTGGTACACCTTGACCCATACGAAGTAAAGGTATTCAACAGCCCAGCAGACTTGCTGGATTACGCACGCCGCGAACATATCCCGTTACCGGCACCCTGGGGCAAAGAAGAATAGCCCCACCAAGACCACAAAGCTACAGTGCGGTGTGAAAGGGTTTTTCATTTCTGTATCGTAGCAGCCTGGGGAGCCGCGAGAGGCGGCAGCACTGTAAGCCACACCAAGGGGGCGACCCCACCCCAGGCACCCAGCCGCAAGGCAAAAGAGACCTTTGAAATATTGGTATATAGGTAGAAATATGATAATGGTTGATAATAGCCGCAAGGCAAGCGGCAACGGCGCAGGTGGTGGTAATGCCCTCTTCCAACCGCGCCGGTAAAATGTAAGATTGGGCATACAAAGCGCACGGGAAATGGAAGCGCGGAGCAACCGATGTGCAGAGGCAATGAAAGATACTTTACTTTCAAAACATAGGGTGTATTCATAAGGATGCACCACGCCGTGATGCTGGGAAACCGGCGCACGGCGGCAAAAGGGCTGCAAACATAAACGTACTTTTGCATAGATGTTGTTAGGATTAATTGGCGGTGATGCAGTCCCACCGCTTTTTTGGGGAGAGGCTACTCACGGCGCAAGTATAGAGTGGGCAACGGCGCAACGCGCATGGCCATAGATAATGTCCGGCTAAAGGTTGGGGCGGTTCCAACCCTCTCCGCACGATACAAACTAAAACCTACAGAAATGAAGCAAGATGCAGTATTGAGCAGCCGCGAAACGCAGGTTGCAGAGCTGTTGGCATGGGGAGCGGCCAAGAAAGAAGTTGCCGACATGCTAACCATCAGCACACGGACGGTAGAGAATACCGCCAGGAACATTTATGCCAAGTGTGAAATACAGAAAGCCACCGAACTTTGCGTGTGGTGGTTCACAACCAAATGCGGTGTAAACATGAACCTTTCACCCATAAAACGCAAGCTGGGTGCATTGGCATTGCTAATGCTTCTGTCGCCCACCGTATTTGGGCAGAGCAACACCGACATGGCACGAACAAGCCGCATGACACGCACAGCGCGAACCGTGAGGGTCGCCAGGGGTGGCAGACGTGCCGACACGGACATTGATTTTGATTTTGATTATTTGTCAAACCTATAAACGATACAGCCATGATTAAAAACGCATTTTCGCGCTTGATCCAGTGGGTCAAACGTGGCAAAGTAATTCTTGCAGAAGCAACATTTTACAACGATGATGCCGATTGCATCGTACTTACACAGACCTACAAAGACGGGCACAAACGGCACACGTTGTTTTGTGCAACCGCAAACCTTGTAAACCACTGCCAGTCCAAAGGCATTAATATAACCAAGGTAAACACCATTTGACCATGAGCCACACGCCACAATACAAAGAGCCGCCGCCAATGGTGGTACAACTCAATGTCAACCAGCTTGCCAGTATAGTTGAAGCGACCGTGCGCTCTGTGATAACAGAGCTGTTGACACCGCCGGAAATACCACAACGGTTTGCCGCCAGCCTGGTTGAGTTTGGCGAGATAGTGGGGAAGAGCCAGGCAACAATATGGCGATGGAAAAGCCAGGGTGTTTTCGATGAAGCAATACACCAGCACGGGCACAGCATAATGGTTGATATCGACAAAGCCATTGAGTGCATAGATAAACACAGAAAAACCCATAAAAAAAACTGAAAAATGAAAGAAATACGATTGCCCAAATTGACAATACAAAACTTCAAGGGCATTAAAGAACTTGAAACCGAATTTGGCAAGCGCACCACAATCAGTGGACGTAACGCCAGTGGAAAAACAACAATTTTTGACGCTTTCACCTGGTGCCTCTTCGGAAAAGACAGCAGCGGAAAGAGCGATACCGCCAATGGGGGGTTCATGGTGAAGACCATAGACCCAGCAACGGGAGAGCCGGTGCCGCAGATTGAACACATGGTGAGTGTAACCCTCAACGTAAGCGGAAACGATGTTGTATTTACTCGTAAACTGGTTGAGGAATGGGGAACCACACGAGGCCGCGCAAAACCAGAGTTCAAAGGCAATACCACACATTATTTCATAGATGGTGTGGAATGCAAGGCCAGCGAGTATGCCGCCGCCGTGAGCGAGATAATGCCCGAAGACCTCTTCCGCATGATAACCGACCCAACCTATTTTCCAAACCTACCCTGGCAGAAGCAGCGCGAAATGCTTTTGACCATAGCCGGTGATGTTACGCTGGAAAGCGTAGCAGAGGGCAATGAGCGATGGCAGCAGGTTTGGCAGAAAATCAATGGCAAGAACATAGACGACTACAAAAAGACCATTGCCAACCGCCGAAAGGATATTGAAGACGAACTCAAGTTGATACCGGCACGCATTAGCGGCATACAACTGGCCACACCAAAAGCAGAGGATTGGGCAACCCTGGAAGCCGACCTAAAGGCAAAGCAAGCAGAGTTTGAGCAAACCGAAAACGAAATGCTCGATGTTTCCACGGCACAACGCAAGCAATATGAGCGCATACAGGGCGATATGGCGGTAATTGGCGAGTGGAAAAAACGCCAAGCCGAATTGTTGAACGCCGCCAAGTTGAAAGCCCAGCAGGATGCTATGACGGCCAATGCAAAGCGAAACGAAGCCATTGCCCAGCAGAATGCCCAAAAACAAGCATTGCAGCTGGCAGAAGCCGAGACAAAGAGAATGGTCGACATGACGCAGGGGAACATCGACCGATTGCAAGCTGAAATTGAACGGATGCAAAGCGACCGGCAACAGCTGTTGATCAAGTGGGAAACGCGCAATGCCGAGCAATACCAACCACAGCCGTTCAATGGTACATTCCGATGCCCGTTGCACTGTGAAATCGACTGCGCCAATCCACTGTTACTTGCAAACCACGAAGAGGCAGTTGCCAGGGAGCGCGAAGCCTGGAACAACCGTCAAGCCGAAGACCTTGACAAGATAACCGAACAAGGCAAAAGTATTAATGTGCAGATTGCCGAAACCACAGAGCAACTGAAAGCACAGCAATCACACCTCGATGCAGTAAAGGCAAACGGAGAGGCGAAAACCGCACAAATTGACGACGAGTTGAAACGGCTGCAAGCACTGATAGCTGAAACACCCGAAGTCAACGCGGCAAGCGTGAATGGCACTGACATTCCCGAATGGGTCGAGCTGCAACAGAAGATTGCCGCCAAAGAAAACGAGGTGCATACCGATAACAGCCAGGTAGACACCACCTCGTTGCAGCAACGAAAAGCCACACTCACGGGTGAAATTGATACACTTAAAGCACGCATGGCCGCTCGGCAGACTATTGAAGCCAACGCCCAAAAGGTGAAAGCGGAACAAGACCGGCAACAGGAGCTTGCACAACAGAAAGCAGACATAGAGAGCGAGGAAATGACCATCGCCGACATGGAACACAAACAAACCGACGAAGTGGAACGGCGAGTAAACAGCCTCTTCCAGCTGGTAAAGTTCCGCATGTTTGAACGCCAGGTGAACGGTGGCGAAAGGCCGACGTGTGTCGCCACGGTGAACGGTGTAAGATACACAGACCTAAACAGTGCAATGAAGATTAATGCCGGACTTGACATCATCAACACAATTTGCGCCTTTAACGATGTTACCGCACCAATATTTGTAGACAACGCCGAGGGGGTGAACAACTTGCATCCAACAGCTTCACAGGTTATACGCCTGGTTGTAACGCACGGTGATTTTGAAATACACATTGACGAATGACACCAGCAGAGATAAAACAACAAGTCGTGATGCTGGGTGCAATGGCACAGCAACTCACGCCAAATAGTGCAGGGCAATGTGTTATGATTACCATCCCAGGCACAGACGTAAAGCATGTGTACAGCAACGACCTCGCCAAAAAGATAATGATGGCTGTTGCGCGTACACTGGAACAAGAACGATACAGATTGATTAATAAAAGATACTGAAAATGGAAAACGAACAGAAAAACACCAATGCCCTTGCCGAATCCATGAATCCAGCATTGCAGGCGGCACAAAACAAGTTTGTTGAAGCGGCCACGCACGCCTCACAGTTGAAAGTGGTCAACAACTTTGGTGCGGCATTCACCGCCGTTGGGGTGGTGAAGTTGCTACGCGACGCGCTGACCGATGAAGTAATGCGCGATGTGTTCATTCCACTGATGAACACCAAAATTGGTTTCCTTACCGATAGAGACCCTAACAAACCCGACAAAAAAACGGGTACTCCTCCCACCCCGTACCCGATACCCGTTGTGCGCGACGCGCTGATTGACGCGGTGGCGATGGGACTAATGCCAACAGGCAACCAGTTCAACATCCTGGCCGGTAGAATGTACCCAACAAAAGAGGGCTACAGCGCACTGTTAAGCCGCCTGGGTGTGAAGTACATTTGCGAAGTCGGAATGGATGAAGCAGAGCCAGCGGCGAAAGCCGCCCGAATACAGGTTGTAATCAACTACAGCTACAATGGTGAGAAACAAAAATTAGCCACCATTGCCACGGTGAAAAAAGACAGCTTCAGCAGCCTGGATCAGTTGCGCGGAAAGGCCGAGCGACGCGGAAAGAAAGTATTGTACGAATACCTCACGGGTTGCGACATGGGCGAAGACGGCGAGACGCAGACCATTGACACAACCTATACGGTAGTTGACGAACAGCAGCAACGGCACGAAGAGGCAAGGCAGCAAGCCGCCGCCAGCCAACCCATAGGACACAGACCACCGGCACAGGAACAACAATCCACCACCAGCCAATCCAATACAAACACCCGACAGCCCGGATTTTAACACCATGACGCTATGAAACTAACTGTATTGGGCAGCAGCAGCCACGGCAACGGGTATGTGCTGCATAACGCCACCGAAGCACTAATCATTGAGTGTGGGAAACATTACGGCATGGCCATGAAAGCAATCGCCCACGACCGACGCAAGGTCGTGGGCTGTATTGTAACACACGAACACGGCGACCATAGCCGGTATGTAAACGAGTACCTGGATGCAGTAATACCAGTAGCCATGACCGAGGGAACCGCAGACGCATTGAAAACATCGGGCAAACTAAAATCGCCGTTTACGCCGGTGATTTGCCGACACCGCGAAACAATGTATTGCGGCAATTTTGAGATAACACCATTCAATGTACACCACGATGCCGCAGAGCCGGTGGGATATCACATTTGGCACCCCGATTGTGGCGCGGTGATTTTCATCACGGACACTGATATTGTGGCAGATGCCTTTGAGCCGCCAGCCCACGTGTTGATAGAATGCAACTACGACCTCGACAGCTTGGCAGCTAATACCAAGTTGCCCCAGGAAACCAAGGAACGCATCATTAACAGCCACATGAGCTACCACCACTGCATTAGCACGCTGCAAAGTATGGATTTGAACCGATGCCGCCAAGTGGTATTGATACACCTCAGCGACGACAACAGCCACGAAAAAGAATATGTGGACGGTGTAAAAGCCGCAATCGGCAAACCCGTGTTCGCCGCCATTGACGACATGGAACTTGATTTTAGCAACCAACCATTCTAACGATTATGGCAAGAAAGAACGCATACTATTTTTCGCACGATTGCAACGCACGTCTCGATGAAAAAATACTTGCCGTGCGGATGAAGCACGGCGTTGAGGGGTACGGCGTTTATTTCATGTTGATAGAACGATTGGCGGAAGCTGACGGACACACCAGCACGCGCGACTACAACGCAATAGCATTCGATTTTCGATGCAGCGCGGAACTGGTCAAGGCTATAGTGGAAAATTTCAACCTGTTTCAGTACACAGATGATGGGGCACAATTCTATTCCGAGAGTTTGAACAAACGAATGGCAGAGGTCGACGAGCTGCGAGAGAAGCGTCGCGCAGCCGGTAGAAAAGGTGGCATTAGCAAGGCTGAAAGATGGCAAAAGTGTAGCAATGCTACAAATAACGATAGCAAATGCCAAGATTTGCCACCCGAAAATGTGCCAAAGGAAAGGAAAGGAAAGGAAATAAAAGAAGAAACTACCGTTTCTTCCATTTCTTCCCCCATCGGTGAAGAAATGTCGGACGGCAAGCCGCCCGACACTGCATCTTCGCCTCAAGAAAGAATTGATTACGAAAAATTGATTGAGTATTGGAACGAAAAAACAGGCGGCAAGTGGGGGCGGCTGGTGAGTATTGACAACAACCGGCGCAAAATGGTAAAGGCTCGAATTTCCGAGCATGGGAAAACAGCATTAGTTACCGCTATAGACAAGGCCGCTGCAAGCGACTTTTTAGCTGGTGCCGTATGGTTTAACTTTGACTGGCTCATTAGGCCAAACAATTTCGACAAAATCATTTCCGGCAATTACGACAACAAAGACACGCCACATGGAACAAGACCCGACAATAACCACCGCCAAGAGGTTACAAAGCCCACCGGCGACTACAACGCAGACTTTTGACAAAGGCCGGATAACCGCCATATTTGCCAAATCGTTTGACGAATGGACGGAAGACGAAGCCGCCTACATAAAAGCCTACGAGGAAGAGGAAAGCCGCAAGGAAGAGGAACGCAAGCGAAAGGAAGCCGAGCGCAAAGCCAAATCCGAGAGGAAAAGCCGCGAATATTGGGCGAGAATCCGAGCCGAGGAAGAGGCAAACGCGCAAGCGGCGCAGGGCGGCACAATGGAATGGTTCATCAGCCAGGCAATGCAGAAGCAAGCCGCAAGGCCACAGCCGAGAATCACCAACCATGCCGACAAAACGCCGCAATATTTGGCAATGGCCTACAAAATGGAAGTGGAACGCTGGGGCGGAACATTGCAGCTCGACGAATACACGCAACGCGCCATTTCCGATGTGAGCCGCTGGGCGGTGCAGCACCGAAAGCCTGGTTTGCTTTTGCGCGGTTACGTTGGAGTTGGCAAAACAACCATGCTTTTTGCACTGGCACGGGTGTTTGAGGTAGTAGAACGGCAGACGATACGCATTGTCGATGCCCGAAAGATTACCACACTTGCAAAGGACAGCCGCACGATATTTGAAGAGCTGGCCATAAAACCGATGCTGGGCATTGACGATTTGGGAACGGAGCCGTTGACCGTAAAGAGTTACGGCAATGATCTAACGCCCGTGGTTGAATTGCTGACAGAACGCTACAACAAACGCCTCTTCACCGTGATAACCACCAACCTTGCAAAAAAGATTGTTGACGGCAGAGAGGTTGACGAACTACAAGAGATATACGGAGATAGATTGTTTGACAGGTTCCGGGAAATGTTCAACACCATCTCCTATGATGCAAACCAAAAAAGCTATAGACAATGAAAATATACATCAGCGGCAAGATTAGCGGATTGCCACGCGAGATTGCTATTAATGCTTTCGCCGAGGCACAAGCGGCATTGGAAGCCCAGGGGTATGAGGTAGCCAACCCATTCAACAACGGTTTGCCCTACGACGCAGAAAACGCAGCGCACATGACCGTAGACATTCTTATGTTGCTTGGTTGTGATGCCATATATATGCTTAATGGTTATACCACCAGTACCGGCGCACTGACGGAACTCCGAGTTGCAGAGGCAACCGGCAAGGTGATACTTTACCAGGACACCGAAGACAAAAGGCATGTTGTTGAGATTGCTACAGCAGTATATGATGTTTGCGGCGTACCCCCCGACGAATTGACGAAAGAGTGCCGACGGACAATGAATGTTTACGCCCGTATGCTATTTGCCAAGCTGATGCGAGAACGCGGCGCAGACATTGACACCATAAAGAACTACCTCAATAAAACGTATGGATCCATCCTACACTATTTGCGGACATTCAACAACGAACTACAAACAAACAAACAGTTCAAAGAACTATACGAGAAAATTAACGAAATGATTAATAATCAATAACGTCTTAAAGTAATGCAGAAAACAATGATTATTGGCAACCTGGGCAAGGATGCTGAGCTAAAAGAAGTGAATGGTCGGCAGTTTATTTCATTCACGCTTGCAGAGAGCGACAAACGCAAAAAGGCCGACGGAAATGTCGTTGAAAGCACAACGTGGTATGAATGCACGATGAACAACGGCAATGTATTACCATACTTGAAGAAAGGCGCACAAGTTATGGTTATCGGCCGCAGTTACGCAACGGGCTATATTAACAAGCAGACCAAAGAAGCCGCCGTTTCCATGAAATGTGCCGTTCAAGAATTGCATTTGCTGGGCAGTTCCAGCAACGGGAATGGGCAGCAGACGCAGCAAACGGCAGCACAGCAGCCACAAGCACAGTTCCCGAACGCGCAACAAGCGGTACAGCAACATCAACAATCAACCATGCAGATGCCGCCCGACGGCGACGATTTGCCATTTTAACCCGATGCCATGAAAGCAGTTGTAACATTAACAAAGAAATTCTTTGATGCCCACCCCACACTTGCAGGGCAACCCACGGGGTTTGCAAACATGGTAAGAAGTGGAAAAAAGATACACACATGCCGCCAAAACTTTTTGTACTGGTCAGCCAAGATAGAAACATTGAAAGCGGCCAACGGTGTATTATGTATCCGAGAATGGAGCGGCAGACCATACAGAAGCCCCCAGGACACTATTATTGAAATACCAGCAAGCGTTGTGGGAGTAGAAAGGCTTGTGTTGACAAAAGGAAAACACCATGTGGAACCATACCGGCACACAATCACCTACCACCGTGCAACGGTAGAGGGCAAGGAAGTGGACATTGCGGAGCTGGCACGAAACGACGGGTTCGACAACGCCATCGACTATACAGACTTTTTCAAGCCACTGTTTGATGAAGCAGAGGGCGGCAGCATCGAAATGGCAATACTTCATTTTACGAGTTTTCGATATGGCAGCAAAAACCAAGACCAAAACGACACAAGAAAAACAGAAAGAAAAAACCAAAACGGTTTATTGTAGCGATTGTGCCAACTTCATACGCGATACAGAGGGGTTCAGCCGCCGGATCGATACGGGCGAATATTTCATGGGTATATGTAAGTTGGGATTGACACCCGACAGCCCAAAGAAACAATTTGCAGACAAACCACGAATTTGCAGCAAATTTATAATTCAATTATTAACACAAAACACACTGAAAAATGAACGAGTTAATTAAAGAACGCAACGAGATTGCAAAACAGCTGTTATTGAATGGTGGTGATGTTCGGGAATGCGTAAGAACCGCAAACCGACTAATGAAAGACATGCACGGGGATGGGTGGGATGGCACCAAAGAAACAACCCAACAAGCCATCACCACCGACACCAGTTTTGGCTACAACATTTCCATTGTTAAGAACGCCAAAAGCGAAAAGTGGGTACGGGTGCAAACATTGGGCGAAGACTTTGTTATTGCGCCCGAAGACCTTGACGGCGGAAAAGACCATTTCAGCTACGACAGCGCGAAAGAGAAGTTGGCCAAGATTGGGTTGGACACATTTAACCGCAAACAAGGTTTCATTATAGCGACCTTGATTGAAGAGATTAACGCCAAACTCGTTGAAGCCGGTGGAAACGAGTTTGCGAAAGATGTGTATATTAGCAGCGAGTTATGGAAGCCGGTCGGTTCTTCCGCTGACTCCGGCGGCCCCGGCACGTGGTTCTTCAGCGGTGCCCTCGGCTGTTTCCGCGGCAACTACCGTTGCGTCGGTTACTTCCGATGCCGTCCCGTCCTCGCTTTCGCCGCTTTCAAACATTAAATTCTTAACCATTCCCCAGCCGCTTTA
>JAZQAV010000023.1:0-9460 GCA_045545435.1 Eggerthellaceae bacterium
AACGATGATAACTTTAAGGTCGTTATGCCACGGGATGGAAGCGTTAATCGCAGTAGAATACTGGCCTCCGCGAAAGCCGAGTTTTTGGAAAAGGGTTTCGAGGGGGCTTCGATTCGCGTAATCGCCCGGCGTGTGGGCTTAACGAGTGCTGCTTTGTATCGCCATTTCGAAAACAAGGAAGAGCTGTTCGCCGAACTGGTGGAGCCGGGTCTTGAAGCTATGTACGCGTGGATGGACGATCATGAAGCGCATGCGTACGCCGATGTGGAACGCAACAATCCCGAGCAGGCCGCCGCTCGATCGGAAGTGGATATGATGCGCGAAGTGGTGTTCCCTCAGCGGGAGACCTTCAAACTTCTGGTGTGTTGTTCCCAGGGAACTGCGTACAGCAATTTCGTGCATGATCTGGTTGGACATCAACAGCGTCATCTTGCGCGCGGCATGGCGTGGCTTAAAGAGAAGGGCTATCCCGTTAAAGGCGTCAACGACGAGACCCTGCACATGCTTATGAGCGCGTTCACCACGGCACTGTTCGAGCCGATAGCTCACGATTATCCGGAAGAAGATGCCATGGAGTACTACCGAACAATGGAACGCTTTTTCCTACCGGGATGGCGCGAAATACTTGGAATCTAGGGGTCCGAAAGGGCCCTTTCTTTTTGGGTAAGTTATCGCAGGCGCGTTCGCGGTAACTAAAGGAGACGGAAAGGAGATGATGTCCTATGGGCAACAGCAGCAAGGCCGCGGCCAAACGGCCAACCTGGTCATGGGTGTTCGAGTTCGCAGGCATCCGCAAAAAGGATTACGCGGCAAGCGTGGTACTGGCTGTTTGCAAGGTGTTGTGCCTGGTGGCGCCTTATTTGGTGCTGGCTGAAGTGGTGCGCAACCTGTTCGCGGGCAACGACGATTTCGGTTTCTACCTGCGCGATATGGCCCTTATGGCGGGGCTTTGGGTGGCATCAGCCCTGTTCCACGCGGCGTCAACGTCTGCCTCGCACAAAGCCACGTTCTATGTGCTGGGCGCCATGCGCAAGCGTGCGTGCAACAAGCTTGCTCGTTTGCAGCTTGGCGATGTAAAGGCCCAGTCTTCGGGCGGGCTGAAGAACACGCTGGTCGAGCGCATCGACAGCATCGAGACCACTCTCGCGCACGTGCTGCCCGAGTTTACCAGCAATCTGCTTGCCCCGGTGCTCATCTTCATCTTGCTGTTTGCCATCCATTGGCGTATTGCGCTGGTGTCCTTGGTGACGTTGCCGCTGGGGTTCGTGTGCATGGCCGGCATGTTCAAGGACTACGATGCGTTCAACCAGGTATGCGTCGATAAAACCAAGGCGCTTAACGATACTGCCGTGGAATACATCAACGGCATCGAGGTCATTAAGGTTTTCGGGAAAACGCAGGGTTCCTACGAGAAGTTTGTGATAGCGGCCAAAGAGGCCGCATCGTCGTATGTGAACTGGATGGCGCGCTGCAATGTGTTTTTCTCGCTTGCTATGTCGGTTATGCCGGCAACGCTTTTGGGCGTACTTCCTGTCGGTGCGCTGTTCGTGCGCGATGGCAGCCTTCTTCCAGGCGATTTCATTACGTGCATCGTGCTGTCGCTTGGCCTTATAGGCCCGGTAATCACGCTGCTATCATATGCTGACGACATCAAAGCGCTCGATGTGGTCATGGGCGAAGTGACTTCCATCCTTACGGCTCCCGAGCAAGTGCGACCTGAAGAAACCCTGCGCGAGCCCGAAGACAGCACGGTAACGCTTGAGAATGTTCGTTTCGGCTATGGCGATACCGAGGTGCTGCATGGCGTGAACCTGGTTGCACGTGCTGGTGAAACGTGCGCGCTGGTGGGGCCGTCGGGCAGCGGTAAATCGACCATTGCGCGTTTGATCTGCGGGCTATGGGATGCCAACGAGGGCTGTGTGCGCATTGGCGGCGTCGATGTGCGCGATATGAGCTCGGGCGATTTCAACGACGTGGTTTCCTTCGTTTCGCAGGATAACTACCTGTTCAACGACACGGTGCGCGAGAACATCCGTATGGGTAACCCCCGTGCTACCGATGCGGAAGTCGAAGATATTGCGCGGAAAGCTGGCTGCCACGAGTTCATATTGGGTCTGGAAAACGGCTATGACACGGTAGTCGGCAGCGGTGGGGAGCGCCTTTCGGGCGGCGAGCGACAGCGCATTAGCATCGCACGCGCCATGTTGAAGGATGCGCCAGTGGTGGTGCTCGATGAAGCAACGGCGTACACCGACCCGGAAAACGAGGCGGTTATAGAGGAATCGGTCGCTCGCCTTGTTGCAGGCAAGACGCTTATCGTAATTGCGCATCGCCTGTCCACCATCAAAGACGCTGCGCATATTGCGGTGGTGAACCAAGGCATCGTCCAGGAAGAGGGCACGCACGACCAATTGCTTGCTGAAGATGGCCTGTACGCGCGCATGTGGAGGGCCCATGTTGCGGTCAAGGATGGGTTAAGCGACGGTACGCGACCGACCGGGGACGTTGACGCTGCCGACAGCGCGCAGCCTGTGCAAGAAGGAGGTGCCGCATGCTAGGGGTCATCCGCAAGTTCTTCGCCTTCTGCTCGAAGGAATATCGAAGCATGTTCTACAAAGCGCTGGTCATGGGCGTTATAATGTCGTTCTTCCGCGCTTTCAGCATCCCTGCCATCGCGCTGGTGCTCTCGGGGGTAATTGCGGGCGAGGTAACAGACGCGCAAATTGCGGGCGGTTTCGCGCTGGTGCTTGTTGGTGTTGTTGGCGAGGGCGTTTTGCGCGGTCAAGCGACGAACCTGCAGACGGCAGGCGGCTACGGCGCGGCAACCGATAAGCGCATCGAAATCGCCGAGCACATGCGCTACCTGCCCATGGGCTACTTCAACGCGCGCAGCTTGGGTGCCATTGCCTCAGTTACCACAAACACGATGGAAAACCTGCAGGGCGTTGCAACGCGCGTGATCATGCTGGTCACCGAGGGCATACTGACGACGGCGGTGATAGCGGTCATCCTGCTTGCCTTCGATTGGCGCATCGGCCTCATCCTGGTGACGGGCTGCGCGGTGTTCTTTCTGGTAAATCACCTTATGCAGCGCGAATCCGAACGTCTGAGCCCCCTGAAGGTGAAAACCGACACGGTTCTTGTGGACAACGTGCTGGAGTATGTGCAGGGCATACAGGAGGTGAAGTCGTTTGGGTTCGTGGGCGATAAAACGCAGCGCCTGAACCGTGCGATTGAAGAAAACGCCCAGGCTAATACCAAGATGGAACTGGTTTTAGTGCCCTATATGGCCGCGCAAAACATAGTGACCAAGCTTACGGGTGTGGTAATGTGCGCGTGCTCTATTTGGTTCTACCTTTCGGGCACTATGGACCTGCTGGTGTGCATCATCATGATCATCTCGGCTTTCATGGTGTACGGGAGTTTGGAGTCGGCCGGCACGTACTCGGGGCTGCTTCGCATCGTGGATGTGAGCATCGATCGTGCAAACGAGGTGCTGGCTATCAAGCCCATGGACATCGACGGAGCCGACATCGCACCGCAAACGCACACGATTGAGGTGAAGGACATCTCGTTCGCTTACGGTGAGCGCACAATCATCGATAGTGTGAGCGCCACTATTCCCGAACGGACAACCTGCGCGCTGGTGGGACCTTCGGGCGGCGGAAAAACAACGCTTACCAGCCTGATATCGCGCTTTTGGGATGTGGACGAAGGAAGTGTTCTGCTTGACGGCCATGACGTGCGCGAATACAGCATGGACGCGCTTATGCGCAACTTCAGCTTCGTGTTCCAGCGCGTATACCTGTTCAAGGACACGATAGCAAACAACATTCGCTTCGGGCAGCCCGACGCGCCCATGGACAAGGTCATCGAAGCGTCGAAGAAGGCTCGCTGCCACGAATTCATCATGGCGCTTCCGCAGGGCTACGACACCGTAATCGGCGAGGGCGGCGCCACGCTTTCCGGCGGCGAGCGGCAGCGCATAAGCATCGCACGCGCCATTATGAAGGACAGCCCCATCATCGTTTTGGACGAGGCGACGGCCAATGTCGATCCCGAGAACGAGAAAGAGCTCATGGAGGCAATCGACGAGCTAACGCGTTCCAAAACAATCATCATGATCGCGCACCGCTTGAAGACGGTCGAGGGCGCCGATCAAATACTCGTCATCGACCAAGGCAAAGTGGTTCAGCGGGGAACGCACGCGCAGCTGCTTGCTGAAGAGGGGTTGTACAGGCGCTTCGTCGATGCGCGGCAACGCGCTGCAAGTTGGCAGCTATAGCGATAGAGGGAAATAAGGAGACAGGACATGGAAGATTCAAAGAAGCTAAACGGAAAAGACCTTATCAACGTAGGCATTTACACAGCGCTTTATTTCGTGTGCGTGTTCGTCGTCGCTATGCTGGGGCTAATCCCCGTTGGGCTGTTGTTGCTGGTGGTGCTGGTGCCGCTGATAGCAGCTATCCCGTTCACGATGTACCTGACGAAGGTGCGCAAAACGGGCATGCTGTTCATCTCGTCGGTGATCGTCGGTGCGCTTATGCTGCTTACGGGCATGGGCTTCTACGCACTTGCCCTTTCGGTGCTTACGGGTGTTGCCGCCGAGCTCATTTGGAAGAGCGGCGACTATCGCTCCATTGGCAAGATCGCGCCTACGTACGCGGTGTTTAACCTGTGGATGTGGGCGAACTACCTGCCGCTGTTCCTTGAGCGCGAAGCTTACATGGCGGCGCGTCCCGACTACGGCGCGGCATATTGGCAGGCAATCGATTCGCTGCTGCCGCCTTGGATGCTCATCGTGCTTGCCGTCGCCTGCGTCGCGTGCTCGATAGTGGGTGCCCTGTACGCTAAAAAGGTGCTGGCGAAGAAGCTGGCCGCGGCGGGAATGGAATAGAACGTGCCCCTTCAGCCTATGCAGCAAGATACGTCGCAGAGCGTACCCGCAGGCGGTTATCGCATGAGCGTGCGCAAAGCGCTGCTCGACCCCCGCACCAAGCTGGCGATTCTGGTGGCGCTTGCGCTCTTTTGCCTGGCGGGCGTCGGCGGGGCGCGGCTCAGCCTGTTCCGCGCCGTCCTTTCGACGCTTCCGTTCGTGCTTATGCTCGTCGACAAGCGAACCGTGTACGGGTTTGTGCTGCTGGGGCTTTTGCTGGTGTCCAATGCGTACATTCTTTACGGGTTCACCGGCATGGGCGGCTTTTTGGAAAGCCTGATGCTGGTGATGACCTTCGTCGCCACGCGTTTGATCCCTTGCCTGATGATGGGCGCCTACACCATGGGCACAACATCGGTGAGCGAATTCTCCGCGGCGATGAACCGCATGCATGTGCCAAGCGCCATCATCATTCCGTTCTCGGTGATGTTCAGGTTTTTCCCACCATTAAGGAGAACGCGTCGAACTTAAGCGAATCGATGCGCATGCGGGGCATTACCGGCGCGAACGTGAGCAAGTGCATCGAATATCGCCTGGTCCCGCTTGTGGAGGTGACCTCGCGCAGCGGGGACGAGCTGTCGGCGTCTGCGCTGGTGCGCGGTTTGGGCGCGCCCGTGAGGCGCACCGACATCGCGCGCGTGGGCTTCGGAGTTGGCGACGTCGTGGTTGCGTTGGTCATAGTTGTTGGATTTGCCGCTTCATGGATGCTTTCGGGCGTCGGCGACTTCTCGCTTGCGGGGATGCTTTCCGCGGCTTCGCTTCTGCATTAAAGGTGTCCTATGATCGAATTCGAACAGGTGAGTTTTACGTACGAAGGGCAGGAATCGCCCAGCCTGCATAACGTTACCTTGCAGGTGGCGGATGGCGAATGCGTGCTGGTTACCGGCCCTTCGGGCTGTGGGAAGTCGACGCTTCTGCGTTTGGCGAACGGCCTTATCCCGCATTTCTTCCACGGCCAGCTTTCAGGTGCGGTGAGCGTTAACGGGCAGGTTCCCGGTGATTTGCCGCTGTATGCGCAGGCGGGGCGCACAGGTTCGGTGTTCCAAAATCCCCGCACGCAGTTTTACACCACCGACACCACAAGCGAGCTGGCTTTTGGCCTTGAGAACCAGAGCATTGCTGCGCCGCAGATTATCGAGCGGGTTGAACAGGTGGCTAACAGCTGGCAGCTGGCGCCGCTTATGGACCGCAGTTTGTTCGAGCTTTCGGGCGGCGAGAAGCAGAAGATCGCCTGCGCGTGCGTTGAGGTGGCGGGAAGCCCTATCGTGCTGCTTGACGAACCGACGGCCAACCTCGATTACGAGGCGGCGAACATGTTGGCCGACATTGTGCGCGCGTGGAAGCGCCAGGGGAAAACCGTGCTTATAGCCGAGCATCGCATTGCGTGGGTCATCGATGCGCTTGACAGGCTTGTGGTGATGCGGGAAGGCAGGATCGCGCGCATGTTCGGCGCCGATGAGCTGGCGCAGATCGATGAGGGCGAATGCAGGCGCTTGGGGTTGCGCTCGCCGTGGGCGTGCGCTCCCGATGCCGTGAGCGTGCCTGCGTATGGCGAAGGGTTGCGCGGCAAAAGCGCCAATGCGGGCCGGCTTGGGGTTGCGGAGAAAGCGCTCACAAGCGATGCGTCCGCCGGCGGGGAACGGCCGCACGAACTGGGAGAATGCGTTCTCGAGAACTTGCATTACGCGTACGAGAAAGGCGTTCCCGTACTGGATTTCGACCGCATTCCCTTGGCGGTTGGCAAAGTGACGGCGGTTGTGGGGCGCAACGGTCGGGGCAAGACCACGTTTTTGCGCTGCTTGGCAGGGCTCGCGAAAAAGGATGAGAGTGTGCTTCGCTACCATGGGCAGGTTTGGGATCGCAAAGAGCGCTTGAAGCAGGTGTTCCTTATTCAGCAGGATGTGAACTGCCAGCTGTTCACGCAAAGCGTGCGCGAGGAAGTTGAGATCAGCTTGCCGCAAGATGCAGCTGACAAGGCCGTTCGGCAAGGCGTGAATGGCGCTACTGCTCAGGTCGCGGCTGCAACGACGGTTCGACAGAGCCCGGCAGAGCACGATGCATCGCATGACGCGAGAGGCATGGCGGTCAACAACGTGTTAGCAGCTTTGGATTTGCTGGATGTTGCCGATCGCGACCCGTTCACGCTTTCGGGTGGGCAGAAGCAACGTGTTGCAGTGGCGTGCGCGGTTGCTTCGAATCGCCCCATCGTGCTGTTCGACGAGCCTACCAGCGGGCTGGGCTACGGTCATATGATGCGGTTTGCCGCATTGTTGACGGAGTTAACGTCGCAAGGTCGCACGGTTGTTGTCGTGACGCACGATAGCGAGCTCATCGAAGCGGTGGCCGACTATTTGCTGGTTCTTTAGCGCGATCGTTCTTTGAGCGCGACGCGTTTTATTATGATGGCTATTGAGTTGAGCGCCGGCGCCCCAACCTGCAAACCTCTTGGCGTTTGTGGTCACAGGAGGGGAGGGTAGGTCCGGTTCGCAAGATTGAGCACCGTCGCCGCATGTGCCTGTGCTTAGAACAGCGTTCCCTTGAAGCAGATGAGCGGGCGGTTTGCGTCGTAATCCCAGCTATGGTGGGCGCCCCCGCGGCAGAAGTGCGCGTGCTCGCATGCCTTGCAGTCGTCATTGAGGTCCGAAAGATCGTGCCTGAACAGCTCGAAACGGTTGCTCCATACGTCAAGCAGGCGGTCGGTGCGGATGTTGCCCTGAATAATCTCGGGCCTGCGTTCGATGTCAAGGCAGGCGCCGATGTCGCCGTTGGCCATAATACTTGCCGTGTAAACGCCTGCGTTGCACAGCCAATACCATTCACGGACTTCGGCTTCGTAGTCTAAGCCCAGGTAGTGGGTGCAGCCGTATTCCAGCGGGTATCCCGCGCGGCGTTTTTCGCGAATGAACTCGAAAAGCCGCACGTAGTCTTCGGGTGCGAGCATGAGCTCGGGTCTTGTAAGGGCGCGGCCGATGGGCTCAAGGTTGATGACGCGCCATGAGTCGATGTCGATGCCGTCCATGATGTCGAACAGCGCGTCAAGCTCGTTGATGTTGCCATGGTTCACCACCGTGGTCACCTGGATCGCGCTGAATGCGCCCACGTCGATAAGGTTTTGGATGCCGGCCATGGCGCGATCGAAACCGCCCGTAAGCCCTCGCAGTTCGTCGTGCGTTTCGCGCAAACCGTCGATAGAAACCGAAATGGTCCCCATGCCCACGTCGGCAAGGCGCTTGGCAACTTCGGGTGTGATGAGCGTGGCGTTGCTGGTCATGCCCCAGCGAAATCCCTGGTCGTGGGCGTACTTCATGATGTCGAAGAAGTCGCGGTTCAAAAGCGGCTCGCCGCCGGTGATGCACAGCTGCATGCGCGAGATGTCGAAATCGCGTTTTACCTGGTCGATGATGGAAAACCATTCCTCGCGGGAGAGCTCGTTGGGCATTACGGTGCCTGGCGCGCACGAACTTCCGCAGTGGAAGCAGCGCTCGTTGCACTGCATCGTAAGCTCGAAGAAGAGCTTACGCAGTTCGGGTTCGCGATACAGTTTGCGGGTGTAATCGGCCAACTGGTTGAGGTGGCCTGTTTTAACGGCTGCGATATCCATGGTTTATGCTGGCGGTGGGCCGTATACGCCCTCTATCTCGTTGTTTACGGGTTCGAAATCCTCAGGAGGCCCGTAAATAACTTCAGGCTCGTTGTTTACGGGATTGTAGTTGTCCGATGGGTTGCTGTTTTCTTGGGGATTATCGTCCGGAGGCCCATAAACATCTTCGATTTCGTTGTTTTCGGGATTGAAATCCTCAGGAGGTCCGTACACGTCCTCGCCTTGGTTTTTAGACGGATCGAGGTCCTCAGGTGGGCCATATACGGTTTCCTGGGTGTTGTCGCGCGATCTGAAGTCGTCGGGAGGGCCGTATACCGCTTCGGGATGATTGTCGAACGGATTAAAGCACCCCGTTAAACCGAGTGCTGCGATGATGCCTGCGGCTGTGAAGCTTCTACGGGAAAGCGGTTTCATGGCGCGCCTCCAAGCTTTTGGTTACGTTGCTGCTATTGTAACGCATCGAGGCGTCGGGGTGGCAAAGGAGCGGCGAAGGGGCTTTCTGCAAGGGGCTTCTGCAAAGGGGCCTTCTGCTGAAGCCCCTTCTGCAAAAATGCCGTTATGTCTAAATTTTCCGCAAAAATCGCGTTATGTCTTACTTTCCCCTGCAATTATTGCGTTTTGTCTTATCAAGACGGTGGCCTATACGGTCGGCTTCAGGAACGTGAAATTATCGCATGCGTTTGAACAGGGAAAATGCAAATTAACTTTTGGCGCGTCATAAGCGCTTTCGGTTCAACGCAAGACATAACGCGCTTTTTGCAGGTGCGGAACGTGTAATGCAAGACATAACGCGATTCTTGTAGACGAGATGGCCCGGCGCGTCGCAGCGTTGCGACTCTGCAGACGAGGCGTCGGCGCGCCGCAGGCTATTACATGCTGCGCATGACGTCGGTCATCGAGATGCGGAACATGCGCTTGACGGT
>JAZQAV010000024.1:0-9170 GCA_045545435.1 Eggerthellaceae bacterium
ATTGATACAGCAGCTTGACGCCAAGCGAGCTGCCCGTGCGACGCGCGTGCTCTTCCACAAGGCTTCTCACCAGCGCCAGATCATCGCGGTCAAGCGGCTCAATGTCCACCATTTCACGGTTGCAGCGGTCGCTGAGGGTATGCTCTGCATCGAAGACGTACGCCACACCGCCGCTCATGCCGGCCGCAAAGTTCAAACCAACTTCGCCCAGCACCACCACGGTGCCGCCGGTCATATACTCGCAACCATTGTTGCCAACGCCTTCAACCACCAACGTTGCACCCGAATTGCGCACGCCAAATCGCTGTCCCGCCACGCCGTTCACGAAACCGCGGCCACCCGTTGCGCCGTAAAACGCAACGTTTCCAACAACAATGTTCTCTTCTGGCTTGAAGATTGCCGTCTTTGCGGGAGCAACCGTCACCACACCGCCCGATAAGCCTTTGCCAAAGAAGTCGTTGGCCTCGCCTTCGATGTTGAGCGTAATTCCCGCAGGAAGAAACGCACCGAAGCTCATTCCGCCCGAACCCGTGCAGTCAATGACCAGTTGCTCTTCGGGAAGCCCCTCGGGATGGCGCTCGGTTACCGTAGAGCCGAGCATGGTGCCCACGCACCTGTTGACGTTGGAGATATCAACATGGAAATGCTGCGCGGTCAAAGAATCGCGCGCGGCGCTGGTATAGGGAACCAGCAGCGAGGAGTCCAGCGTTTGTGACAGCGCATCTTCGGGGGCGCACTCTTCCAGCCAATGCGGACAATCCGCGCCGGGAATTGAGCTGCCATATTCAACGTGCGCTCCGGCAATCAAGTCCGTCAGGTCCACCAAATTTGCCTTCCAGCTTTTAACATCGGAGTGCTGGCGCAAGCATTCTACGTGCCCTACCATCTGGTCCACCGTGGCAAAGCCAAGGGTGGCCATTATGCGCCTGAGCTGCTCTGCCACCATCAGCATGAAGTTCTCAACGTATTCGGGTTTGCCCGCGAACCTGTTGCGCAGCTTGCAATTTTGCGTTGCAATGCCAACTGGGCAGGTATCTTGCTGGCAATCGCGCTGCATCAAACATCCCATAGCCACCAGCGGCATGGTGGCAAAGCCAAACTCCTCCGCTCCCAGCAAACAAGCTATTGCCACATCGCGGCCATCCATGAGCTTGCCGTCCGCCTCAAGCACAACGCGCGAACGCAAACCGTTGCGCAAAAGCGTCTGCTGAGCCTCGGCAAGGCCCAGCTCAAGAGGCAAACCAGCGTGATAGATGGAATCCTTGGGAGCAGCTCCTGTGCCGCCGTTGCTTCCCGAAATCAGAATTTTGTGTGCGCCGCCTTTTGCCACGCCTGCAGCAATGGTTCCCACACCGGTTCCCGCCACCAGCTTCACCGACACGCGCGCACGCGGGTTGGCGTTCTTCATATCGAATATGACCTCGGCCAAATCCTCAATGGAATAAATATCGTGATGCGGAGGCGGAGATATAAGGCCCACACCTGGCGTGCACCTGCGCGCACGGGCAATCCACGGCCACACTTTTGCACCGGGAAGATGACCGCCTTCGCCGGGCTTGGCGCCTTGGGCCATTTTGATTTGAATTTCGTTTGCGCTCATCAGATAGCGGCTGGTAACACCAAAGCGTCCCGATGCAATTTGCTTGATAGCCGAGCGCTTGCTGTCGCCATTCGGAAGCGTTGCCTCACGCGCAGGGTCTTCGCCGCCTTCGCCGCTGTTCGAACGACCATTAAGGCGGTTCATCGCAATAGCCAAGCACTCATGCGCCTCTTGCGAGATTGACCCGTAGCTCATTGCGCCCGTGTTGAAGCGCTTGACTATCTCACGCGCCGGCTCAACCTCTTCAAGCGGAATGGCATTTTGCTGCGGCACAAAATCAAGCAGATCTCGCAGCATCATCGTGCGCCCAGGAATATGAACCGACGCGCTGTACTCTTCGAACAGAGCCGGGTCGCCTTCGCGCACCGCACGCTGCAGCAAATTGATGGTGACGGGATTAATCAGGTGCTCTTCGCCGCCAATCGGCCGCCACGAAGACATTCCCGAGCTGGGAAGCTGGTCGGGCGAGGGGCTTTTGCGCAAAGCACGCGCCTGCGCATAGCGCTCATCGCACTCACGCTGCAGCTCATCTATTCCCAAACCGCCAATTCGGCTCACTGTTCCCGCAAAATGCAGGTCAACGAGTTCTTCCGAAAGTCCTACGGCCTCAAATATCTGCGCAGCATGGTAACCCTGCATGGTAGAGATGCCCATCTTCGACATAATGGACACAACGCCCGCAACAACAGCTTTGTTGTAATTATCAATTGCCTCATCGCAGTCAGCGGCAATAACCCCGCGATCGCACAGTGAGCGGATGGTGTCATGTGCAAGGTACGGGTAAATACCTGACGCAGAATAGCCCACCAACGCGGCAAAATCGTGCGGCGTGATGGCATCGCCCGTTTCCACAACAATATCGGCATGGGTGCGCAAACCGCTGCGCAAAAGGCGGTTGTGGACCGCCGATACCGCCAGCAACGAGGGAATGGGCACCTCATGTGCGCACGCCCTATCGGAGATCACGACCAAATCGGCGCCATTGCGCACCTCGCACTCCGCGTGTTCCAGCAGTGCATCCAGCGCGTCGCGCAGCGCATGCTGACCCCCGTCGGCCGCATACACAGCGCGCAGCGCCACCGTTTTAAAGCCATGGCGCTCAATGTTGGCAAGCGCATTGAAGCCCGCCTCGTCAAGGATGGGCGAACTCAGGCGCACAAGCCTGCAATTCGAACGCGCATCTTCAAGCAAATTGCCATGGTTTCCCACATACAGCAGCGTCGAGGTAATGAACGACTCCCGTAGCGCGTCGATAGGCGGATTGGTTACCTGGGCAAACAGCTGATGGAAGTAATCGAAGAAGCGACGGGTGTGCTCCGAAAGGCACGCCAACGGCGTATCGGCACCCATCGAAGCCAAGGGAGCGGCACCATTTTGAGCCATGGGGATAATGGCATCCTCGATATCGTCGAAAAAGTAGCCGTGCGCCGACTGACGTTCGTGCAGAGGAATCTCACAATCGAGGGCTGCGCAATCACCAGAATGGCTGTCCGCGCGCAAATCCTCAAGCGAGAGCATTTCCGAATCAATCCAGCTGCGGTAAGGCTTCTGGTTGGCAAAGCCGTCTTTGATCTCGTCGTCAAACAGCACACGCCCCTGATCGGGGTCAACAAGAAGCATTTGCCCGGGCCCCAAACTGCCCGCAAGGAGCACCGTGGCCGGGTCGACGTCAAGCACACCTACCTCGCTTGAAAGAATCAAACGATCATCGGTGGTAACGTAGTAACGCGCCGGACGCAACCCGTTGCGATCGATAACCGCACCGGTGAAGTGCCCGTCCGAAAACGCAATGGCAGCAGGCCCATCCCATGCTTCGGTAAGCATTGACTGGTAGGCATCCCACGCGCGGCGCTTGTTCGACAAGTTTCCGTTGTTGTCCCACGGTTCGGGGATAACCATCGAAACCGCGCGTGCAAGGCTCCTGCCATTCATGGTCAAAAATTCCAACAAGTTGTCGAGCATGGCCGAATCGGACCCTTCGCCTGCAAGAATGGGCAGCACTTTTTCGAGGTCGGCTCCCAAGGTGGGCGAATACAGGTTCGATTCACGCGCCTTGGTCCAGTTCACGTTCGATCGCAGCGTGTTGATTTCACCGTTGTGCACAATATAGCGGTTGGGATGAGCGCGCTCCCAGTTGGGCATGGTGTTGGTGGAATAGCGCGAATGCACCAGGGCCACCGCCGTTTCCGTTGATGCATCGTCAAGGTCGCAGAAGAAGCGTCGCATCTGCGTTGAAACCAGCATGCCTTTGTAAACAATGGTGTGCGAGCTCATGGAGCACACGTAGAAAATGCGATCCACGAGACCGGG
Source organism: Eggerthellaceae bacterium (assembly GCA_045545435.1). GTDB lineage: Bacteria > Actinomycetota > Coriobacteriia > Coriobacteriales > Eggerthellaceae > UMGS1502. The sequence continues at coordinate 3,911 of JAZQAV010000024.1, forward strand.
CGTTTCATGGGCGGCTTTCTCGATGGTGCGCCTGCATATGTACAGGCGGCGCTCGAACTCCTCACCTGCGTCAACGTAGGCGGGGCGGCCCAAAAACGCCTGCTTTATCGAGGGCATGCAGCTTTTGGCCGTCTCACCCAAATCGTGCGGATCAACGGGAACGTCGCGCCAGAACAGCAGTGGAATTCCATTTTTCACGCAGCCGTCTTCAAATGTGCGCATTGCCAGGGCAAGGCCCTCTTCATCTTGCGGCAAAAACAGCATCGCAACACCGTAGTCACCTTCCGATGGCAACAGATGGCCGCACTTTTGCGCCTCTTTGCGAAAGAACCTGTGGGGAATTTGAAACAGTATTCCCGCACCGTCGCCGGTATTTTTCTCAAGCCCAACGCCACCGCGATGTTCGAGGTTTGCCAGAACGGAAAGCGCGTCATCTATCATCTGATGTGACTTTTTACCAGTAAGGTGGGCAAGCGCTCCTATTCCGCACGCGTCATGCTCGAATTCGGGGCGGTACAAACCCCTCCTTGTCAAGCTGTTCCCCATTTCTGACTGATGCGATACTGCTGCTTCCATTTCGCCCCCTTGCTTTCGCGGACCCCGCAGGATTCCCGCCAGACGTCCGCCGATTATGGCTCGAAAGTCTATAAATCGTAGATTTCTCCTCAGTTTCGGCTGCGTTTCGACAAGATTAAACTTGCCTAACCCCAGCCAGACCAGCGCACGCATAGCACGCTACGCCGAGCTCCACAGGTAACCGACCCCACGAACTGTTTCCAAATGATGCGCCAGATGCGGCCCCAGTTTCGATCTGATCCTTCGAACGTGAACATCAACGGTACGCGAGCCGCCGTAGTAACCGCGGCCCCACACTTGTCCCAGAAGGGCATCACGCGTGAACGTATGGTCAGCATGCTGGACGAAAAATGCCAGCAAGGCATATTCCAGGTACGTGAAATCAATTGGCTCGCCAGCAACCGATACCTGGTACGTGTCCAAGTTGATGTTCATGCTCTCAACAACGAGCATGCGCGGTTCGCTGCTTAAACCAATGTCGCCCAGCAGCCGCTTGGTCCTTGCCCAGCATTCGATTTCGGGCGCTCCGCTCACTATGAAGTCGCACGGGACGCTGGCGGGCAGCTGCAACTGCGTGACATCGGGTTCGTCGGCAATCACCAGAAAAGGGCACTTGCGCTCTTCCACCAGCAGCTTGATTTCGCTGAAGTACATGCGCGCATTTCCACGCGCCTCAAATATGACCAGCAGGTACTCTTCTTCTGGCCCCAAAAGCCTACGCGCCTGCATGGTGGAACCTGCGCGAATTTCAACGCCGAGCTTCGATAGCACACGCTGGAATCCGTACGCGTTATCAAGGGAGTCCGCTATAAACGCAACTTTGCCGCGCATCACATCACCACCGATAGCTCAAATTAGTCCCGGATGCGCAGGTGCTGCTCGGCTCAATTACAGGTTTTGCAGGCTGTTGACCCTTGCCCCTTATACCCTGTTCGCAAAGAGAAACGCGGCTTGCGTCACGTGCTCGCGCTCCTGTCTTTTCGCAGCCAACTTGCGCATTTGCCTTCATGATGCTTCGCAAGTCTACCCGTGCATCGTGTCCCGTCCGTTTCGGCTGCGTTTCAAGATTATTAAATTGATTGCAGCCCCGTTAAATCGCAACCTGCACCCGGCAAAGCCGTAAACGGCCATCCTATAATCAAAAAACGTCAAGGGCATGTTTGGCAAAAATTAATAGATTCATCAGGCTTTTCAAGCGTAGGGATTCTGCCGGTCATTCAGGTGCGAATCCCATCGACCATCCGGTCATGCGCACATGTTTTCGATTCCAAGCGTTTCATGCACGAAGACGGGAGATTCTCATGGCAAAGCACATCTTTGTAACGGGCGGCGTGGTTTCGTCTCTTGGCAAGGGCATTACCGCAGCTTCGCTGGGACACCTGCTTAAAGCGCGCGGCTACAAGGTAACCATGCAGAAAATGGATCCCTACCTTAACGTTGACCCTGGCACCATGAGCCCCTTCCAGCATGGCGAGGTTTTTGTTACCGACGATGGCCATGAGGGCGATTTGGATTTAGGCCACTATGAACGGTTCATCGACGAAAGCCTTTCCCGTGAATCCAATTTCACACAGGGCTCCATTTACCAGTCTCTGGTAGCTCGCGAACGACGAGGTGATTTTTTAGGTGGCACCGTACAGGTTATTCCCCACGTGACCGACGCCATCAAGGAGCGCGTTTTGCGCGCGGCATCGCAAACAGGCGCGCACATCGTGATAAGCGAGATAGGCGGCACCATCGGCGACATAGAAGGTCAGCCGTTTGTTGAAGCCGTCAGGCAACTGCGCCACGAGCTGGGTCCCGAAAACGTCGTCTTTGTGCATGTGAGCCTGGTTCCCTACATTTCTGCTGCCCATGAGGTTAAAACCAAGCCGACGCAACACTCGGTGAAAGAAATGCGCGGCATGGGCGTACAGCCTGATTTCATCGTGTGCCGCAGCGACCACGAGGTTAACGATGCGGTGCGGGCAAAAATCGCCCACTTCTGCGATGTGGACGTTGACTGCGTTTTAAGCTGCATCGATGCCCCCAGCATTTACGAAGTACCTATCGACCTGTACGAACAGGGATTTGACGTAAAGGTTCTTCGAAGGTTGAAGCTCCCCGAATGCGAACTGCGTCGTGTCCCCATGGCAGATTACGTAGAAGCTGCCGCCCAATGCACACGCGAGGTGAACGTGGCCGTTGTGGGCAAGTACACAAGCTTGCCCGATGCGTACCTATCGGTTGTAGAGGCACTGCACCACGCCGGCGTGGCCAACAACGTTCGGGTGAACGTGTGCCTTATCAACGGCGAAGAACTTTCAGACAGCAATGCGCCCGACGTGCTGGGAAGCATGGATGCCATTTTGGTTCCGGGCGGATTTGGCTATCGCGCGTTTGAAGGCAAGATTGCCGCCGCGCGCTATGCGCGCGAGCACAATATCCCCTATTTGGGGATATGCCTAGGCCTTCAAGCTGCGGTGTGTGAATTTGCGCGTCACGTAGCCAATTTCGACAACGCCACCTCGGCAGAATTCGCCGACGAAGGCGACATCTACGCAGCTGACGGAAGCATTCCTTTGGTAATCGACCTCATGCCCGAACAAGAGGACGTTGAGAACAAGGGCGGCACTATGCGCCTAGGCGCTTATCCGTGCAGAATCGATGCGGATTCTCGCGCTTTTGCAGCTTACGGCAGCGAGCTTGTTTACGAGCGCCATCGCCATCGCTACGAGGTGAGCAACGCATATCGCCAGCAGCTCATTGATGCCGGGCTTGTTGTTTCGGGACAATCGCCTGACGGCCGCCTGGTAGAAATGATCGAGCTGCCCGAGCATCCCTGGTTCGTGGCAACTCAGGCTCATCCGGAGTTCAAGAGCCGCCCCGGCAAACCGCATCCGTTGTTCCGCGACTTCATTGGAGCAGCAGCCGAACTTCGTAAAGAGCAGCAACATTAACAGTATTCGGAACCGCAGAAATAAATTCGGTACCATACCAGAAACGCGTACACGATCCAAATGCGACGCGAGTTGTCGGCACGTTCGGCAACATGATCGTCAAGCAGGCTCATGAGCATTGGCGTATTGAAGAAGCGCGCGGCCTCGGCACTGGCGAACTCCTTTCGCACGCGCTCGTGATGCTCCTCTTTGCGCAGCCATGTAGCCAGTGGCACAGGAAAACCAAGCTTTTCCTTTTGGGCCCAACTCTGCGGAATCGAGCGCTCAGCAGCCTCACGTAACACGATTTTGGTTTGCACCTCGTCAACCTTCAACGACGTAGGAATGGAGGCCGCCAAATCGAAAACCTCCTTGTCCAAAAACGGCACGCGCGACTCAAGCGAGTGAGCCATGGCCATTTTGTCCGTTTTCAGCAGGATGTCGTTCACGAGCCAGAACCACAGGTCTACATGCTGCATTTGAAGCACTTCGTCATAGTTGGACGCTTCGCCGTAAAGAGGCGCAACGACTTGCTGGGGCGTGGGGATTCGCATTTTGCCGCCATGGCCTTCCAAACGATCGCGCAATGGCGCCGCCAGAAGCGCATCGCGCTCGGCAGGCGAGAACGCCACACCGTTGGCGTTGGTGTAGTACCAGTCCTGCACCTGTTCGGACGCTCGTTCCAGGTAATTTGCCCCGCGCATGCCCGTTGCATGAAGCATTTTCGCACCGGCGCGCAACAGCGATTTAGGAACCTTGTTCACATGCGCATTTGCGAACGGCGTCTGATATATGCGATACCCTGCAAAAAGCTCGTCGGCGCCCTCGCCCGAAAGGACGGCTTTGCACTTTCGCGCAGCAAGCTGATCGACAAAGTACAGGGCAACAGCGCTGGGGTCGGCAGACGGTTCGTCCATGTGCCATTGCACGCGGGGCACTACCTCCCAAAATTCCTCTTCGGAGATGTATTTTGAATCGTTTTCTATATCAAGCATCCTGGCAAGCTCGCGTGCCCAAGAAACTTCGTTGCGCTCCCCCTCATATTCGGCGAAGCCCACGGTAAACGTCTTAATGCTTGGATTTTCCTGCGCAAGGAGCGCCGCCAAGTAACTGGAATCGATGCCACTCGAAAGAAACGACCCCACTTCAACATCGGCGACGTTATGGTAGTGCACCGAGTCGCGCATAGTGCGCTCTATAGCGTCCACTACCTGCTGATTCGTCTTGCTTTCATCAAAAGCGTACTGAGGGCGCCAGTAACATTCAAGTTGGCAGCGCCCTTTTGCCACACGAAGAAAATGCCCGGGCGGCAATTTGTATATACCCTTGAAAAACGTTTCCTGAAGCGCCGAAAATTGGAAGCAGAGATACTGCGCCAACGCCGCCTCGTTAAGCTGACGATCGTACGCCGGATGCTCGAGGATGCATTTGATTTCTGAGGCAAAAATGAAGGTCCCGCCCTGATCAGCGTAGTAGAACGGCTTGATGCCAAAACGATCCCGCGCGCAAAAGAGCTCACCTGTTTGCGCATCGTAAATCGCGAACGCGTACATGCCGCGCAAGCGATCGAGGACTTTCTCTGACCAGGCAATATAACCTACCAGCAGGACTTCGGTATCGGAGTCAGTGGCAAACGCGTAGCCCAGACCTTGCAGCTCCTCGCGCAGCTCCCGATAGTTGTAGATCTCGCCATTGAAAACAATGGCCCACCTGTGACTTTCGCGCGGGGTGGAATTCGCGAACGCAGTTTCCGCAGCCGGTGCAGG
>JAZQAV010000025.1:0-1662 GCA_045545435.1 Eggerthellaceae bacterium
TCCACCATCCTCAGCTGGAACCTGTTCGCACGCTTGAACGTTGAGTACCTGTTTGGTAAAAAGGGCGTCCTTCCCTTCTTCGTTATCGCCCTTATCTTCATCTTCATGGGCTCCATTCTTTCCAATGACTTGGTGTGGGAGCTTGCCGACATGTTCAACCAGCTGATGGTTCTTCCCAATGCGGTTGCACTGATCGCGCTCGGTGGCGCCGTGAGCACGGTTGCCTTGAACGCCCATAAGAAGAATTAACGGACAGTCTTTGAAAAAATGCTTCTGCCTAGGTAAGAAGAAAAACGACGACCCCAGAGCGCTCAAAGCTCTGGGGTCGTTTTACGCAGAGTGAAATTATCTGGACAGGCGCTTGTTTTGAGCGTTTATAAAGCGCGAAGGCTTCGTGCGCTCAAAGGCATAAAATATATTGGCCGAAGCTTATCTACCATGGCAATCGCGGTATTTCTTTCCGCTACCACAGGGGCACAAATCATCAGGCCCAATTTTCATCATATCACCTTCAGGGGTTAAGAATATTTTACGGCCGGTGATTTGCTCCATCAGCTCCTTAGCCGACCAACCGTAATTGTCCCATGAAGGGACGATGTTGAACACATTCGAGAGCAGATGAGGCAAGGTGTCTTTGTTAGGCGCGCATTTAGACAGTCCCATGCTTTCCAAATATTTAAGAATGGAATGCATGTCGGCAATTTCAATGGATGCGTACAAAACCTCTTCGACCACGCTATCCGCGAAGTCGTAATCGTCTTGGCCATCGGGAACGTGCGCATCTAGGAACGCGATAAGTGCTTGTACGCTTGGTTCACGCCAGAGACGTTCAAGCGGATCAATCTCAATCTCTTCGCGCGTCAGCGGACGCACGGACACCTCGTTGTGTTGCATGACGATTGTTTCGCGTACCGTCTTCAAGTTCGCGATTTCTGACTCAAGGCGCGATGCCGGTATGCCGAACATATCCTCGATATTGGAATCTTCGGTCTTACCATCGGCCGCTTGTGCTGCTATCCGCTCAAAATGAGCACGCGCTGTTTGATTGGCTACATAATCTTCGGTGAGCGTGTAATGAACCAGATAGTCCATCTCGTTGTAGGTCCACGTAGCAAACCCAAACTCACCAGCGCTCAGCTCGCGATCGAAAAGCCCTCTGAACGTTTCCTCGTCAACGTGATCGGGATACAGATTGCAATACTGCCGATACAGCTCCGCAATTGAAACCACGCCGTACATAAATGTCGCAGCGGCGGCCAAGCGCGCAATAATAGCAGTTTGCTCACGCGCGTAGCGAATAGCGTCCAAATCGACGTCGTTCATAAGCGAACGTATTTCTTCCGGCATAACCGCACGATATTCACCGTCGCAGTAGAACACGTACGTATACGGAACTATGGCCTGAAGACCCAAATGATCCAAGATTTCGTTTTGCGAAAAGCCAATTGCTCCCACCTGATGCAGCATGACAGCCGTTTCAAAAGCAGCTGGTGAGCACATGCGCAGCGAAGCGTCCAAGCCCCACGGTTCTGCAAGAATTTGCTTTGTGGCCTTATCGCAGATATTCTGCTTTGCTGCGTTGCCTTTAACGCCCTGGGCGCCTAACACGCGTGCAATCTGCGCGGAATCTCCCCGTGTCAGCGTGAAAACGCACGAAGCGAG
>JAZQAV010000026.1:0-21443 GCA_045545435.1 Eggerthellaceae bacterium
TGACAATATGCTCATCGAGATGCGGCGAGAGACCCCTGCGTCTCTCGATGAGATTGCGGGCTTTGAGCCCGTCTTGGTCGCGGGTTAGCATGGCCTCGAATCGTAAAACCGGACTGCCAGAGCCGCATAGAGGAAGGGGTCTCCCATGGCGAAGTTTAGCACTTACGTCGGTATGGACGTGCACGCGAGGAGCGTCACATGCAGGGGCGTCACGCCAGAGACGGGCGAGGCGTGGTCGAGGAGGTTCGACGGCGCCGGGTACGGGGGCGACGTGGCCGCGTGGCTGCTCGGGCTGCCCCAGCCGGTCTACTGCGCCTACGAGTCGGGGTGCACCGGATTCGAGCTGTGCAGGGAGGTCAGGGCCGCGGGCGTTGAATGCGACGTCGTGGCCGTATCGACCCTGCCGAAGTCCGGGAAGGACCGCAAGCGCAAGAACGACCGGTCGGACGCCGCGTCGCTGATGCGCGAGCTGGCCAACCCCTCCCGCGACTACACGACCGTATGGGTGCCGCCCGCCGACGTCGAGGCGGCCCGCGACCTTGCGCGCGCACGAGGCGACTCGACCAGGGCGGCGAAGGCGGCCAAGCAGCAGCTGCTCGCCTTCCTGCTGCGGCACGGGATCGTCTGGGACGAGCGCACCAAGACGGGCAGGGTCAAGAAGTCCTGGGGCGCCGACTTCGTTCGCTGGCTCGACTCGGTCGAGCTGCCCGAGCCGGCCGCCCAGGCGGCGCTGGCATCCTACCGCGACCGCGTCGACATGCTGTCGCGCCACGACGCCAGGCTGCGCGCGCTCGTGGTCGGAGAGGCGCAGAAGCCCAGGTGGAAGCCGTACGTCGACGCGCTGATGCGCCTGAAGGGCGTGGACGTGCAGACCGCCTTCCTGGCGGCCGCCGAGTTCGGCGACTTCTCGAGGTTCGCCTCGGGCCGGAAGGTGTCGTGCTGGATCGGCGCGGTGCCCACCGAGTCGTCGAGCGGCCCCAGGGAGTCGCGCGGGGGCATCACCAAGGACGGCAACTCGCATCTCCGCCGCGCGCTCGTGGAGGGCTGCTGCAGCTTGGGCTCCCGCAGGCGCGGCGCGAAGAGGGAGAGCCCGGCGCAGCCCGTCTCCGCCGCGGTCGACAGGATAGCCGCGGCGGCCAACGACCGGCTGCTCGACCGCTACGAGCGCCTCATCGGAGAAGGCGTCCACGTCAACAAAGCGCGGATGGCCGTCGTGAGCGAGATGGCCCGCTGGATCTGGGTCATCGGGCTGGAAGTGCAGTCGGAGCAGGCGGCGTAGCCGCCTCGAGATAGCCTCCCGAACGTCTCACCCTGCGTCCCGCAACGCGGCGGGCGACCCGCGAAAACCCCATGCGCAGCCCCGGACTCTGGCCGGCGGCCAAGCGCGAGACCTGACTCCCCGATTCGCGGGGAGAGCGGCAAAGCCCGGCACCGGAGTATTGAAATGCAGGCCGCATCGGCGGTAGCTGCGGATATGTGAGCGGACCGATTGGGCATCCGAGATGAAGCCGTGAGGCTTCCTCCCAGGACGCGCTCGGGACGCGGGAAGACGCTGATGGAGCCGCCAGCCCCGGACTAGCTGACCGGGGCTGGCGGAATAATGCCACTTGACATCTCGATGAGCATATGTGGGATTTTCCTGATTCTTCCGTGCACGAAGGCCATTTCGCACCATTTTTTTCGTGCATGAAGGCCGTTTCAGACAAAAACGACAAGCACGTGTCAGAAATCGCCTCCATGCACGCGTTCTCGTGCACGAAAACGCCTCCGTGCACGAGAAGACGGCATAAAGGCGACGCTAAAGGGCGACTGACGCCAGCGATCTAACCGACAATCAGCGCCTTAGATCTTGTACATGTACTGAAACACGTCTTCACGCTGAAGCGTTATCTGCACGCCCAGACGCTCCGCCTCTTCACGAAGCCGTTCTTGCACCGTATCGAAGTCCGCAATTTCAACGTTGAGCGTTGTGAGCATAGTCATCGAGAACATGTTGCCCAAAATGGTCTGGCTGATGTCGTCGATGTTTGCCCCGCACTCGGTTAACGCAGTAGCAACTCCAGCAACAATGCCCGGGCGATCCTGCCCCAGTACCGAAAGAACGCACTTCATCTGTTTCCTCCAACTTATCCGTATGATTTGGCAATCATTTTCGCAGTTTATCTGGACGATCGTGTCCGCGCTTGCGAACGAACATCGCCTAGGTAGCTCGCGCAGTTTGCAAAGCGATCGCGATTTGCAGCCCTTCGCGATTCGCGGCTTAGGTAGCTCGCGCAGTTTGCGAAGCGTTTGCGATTCGCAGCCCTTCGCGATTCGCACAGCGTTTGCGGCTCGCGCAGCCTTTGCAATCCGCAACCCTTGCGACACGCACGGTTAGTGCGGCGCAGATCGCTCGCCCTGTACAACTCGCGCAGCGTTTGCAGCCTACGGGAAAATCAGGTGCATCGCCTCGTTGCGCGTTGCCTGATGACTCTCAAACAAGCCTCGCACCGCGCTGGTGGTGGTTTTCGTGCCGGGCTTCTTCACGCCGCGCATGCTCATGCACAGATGTTCAGCCTCCATAACAACCATAACGCCATGCGGATTAAGCTCTTCAACCAGCGTGTCGGCAATTTGCGAGGTCAAACGCTCCTGAACCTGCGGACGTTTCGCGTACACGTCAACCAGGCGCGCCAGTTTCGAAAGGCCGCACACCTTGCCGCTGGAGCCGGGAATATACGCCACATGCGCATGACCGAAGAACGGCACCAGATGATGCTCGCACGTTGAGTAGAAGGGGATGTCGCGCACCAACACCATTTCCTGGTGATGCTCGTCGAACATCGTCTCGAACAGCTCGTGCGGATCCTGGGTCATGCCCGCAAAAATCTCTTCGTACATACGCGCCACGCGAGCTGGCGTTTTGAGCAAACCTTCGCGCTCGGGATCTTCTCCGATGCCCTCCAGAATCATGCGGACGCCCGCTTCAATTTTCTGAGTATCCACCCTTACCTCCTAGTGTTTTAGGAAAGCCCTCGATATGTGCCTCAATGCCACAAACGTTTCGCGACTAAAATGGTTTTACCTATTATCGCAAAGTAGCGCCGCTCTTGCTTGTGACATCTGTCGAAGGCGCATCGTTTCGCAAGTTCAACATTGCAAGTTAACGCTAGTTCAGTACCGTCCGCGCCGTTGGTACGCTCAACGCAAAAAGTTCAACATTACAAGTTAACGCTAGTTCAGCACCTCAAACATACGCAAGCAAATTATCGCAAGCTTACAATTGCCCGCATCAGATTTCGCAAGATTAGTGCCTTAACGCCAAAGCGCCGTTAAACGTCAAGATCAAGAAAAACGGGGCAATGGTCCGAACCGTAGACTTCGGTAAAAATGCTTGCCTCGTTCACCTTGGGCGCCAGCTGGTCGCTGACCAAGAAGTAGTCAATGCGCCATCCCGCGTTGTTTTCGCGCGCGCGGAAACGATAACTCCACCAAGAATAAATGCCTTCAGCCGTCGGATGCAGCAACCTGAACGTATCGGTGAAGCCTGCGTCCAACAACTCGGTGAACTTGCCGCGCTCTTCGTCGGAAAAACCTGCATTCCCCCGGTTGGGACCGGGGTTTTTAAGGTCTATCTCCTGATGGGCCACATTAAAATCGCCGCACATAACCACCGGTTTGGCAGCTGCCGTCTGCGCGCCTAGCGGCAAAGAGCCAGCCTCCAGCCCCTTGCAAAAGTCGCGGAACGCATCGTCCCATTGCATGCGATGGTCTATGCGCGCCAAACCGTTTTGCGCATTGGGCGTGTACACGTCAACAAACCACAGTTCGGGAAACTCAAGTGCGCAAATGCGCCCCTCGTTATCAAGGTACGGGTCGCCCAACCCATGCAGTACCTGCAGCGGTTCGCGCTTCGAGAACACGGCGGTACCCGAATAGCCCTTTTTCTCGGCGTAGCTCCAATAATCGTGGTGTTGGGGAAGATCAAGCTCTATTTGACCCTCTTGAAGCTTGGTCTCTTGCAACGCAAACACATCGGCGTCGAACGTTGCGAAAATGTCTTCAAAACCCTTTTTCATCACGGCCCGTAGACCGTTCACGTTCCATGAAGCAAAGCGCATACGCGTTGTCCTTTCCTGCGCAAACCGCGAACGCGGTTTTGTTTTGCCTACCTTCTTTAAGGCGCCTACCTGCGGCGTTCGCATTTCGCGAGCGTGTTCGCGATAACATTTCGCGTCACTTATGGTACGGTTCGCCGCTCCGCAGCATCATCACGAGCACGTTGGTGGATAAAGCATCGCGTTACTTATGGTACGGTTCGCCGCGCGAAATTTTTTGCGCGCGATACAGTTGCTCGAGCAAAACCACGCGCGCAAGATTGTGCGGAAGCGTTATGGGGCCAAACGAGAGCGTTTCGTTCGCTCGCTTGCGCACATCCCCCGACACGCCGCACGACCCGCCAATGACAAAAGCCATGTCGCTTTCACCGGAAAGGGCCAGCTCATCAAGGCGCCGCGAAAACGACTCACTGGATCGCTGCTTTCCATCAATCGCAAGCAAAACCACGTGGGTGCGCTCTCCCAGCGCTTTCAGAATTGCGGCACCTTCGCGCTGGACTGCCTGCTGTTCGCCGCCCACACGCGCGGGGTCTATGTCCGGTATTTCCACGACCGTTGTTTTCGCATACGGCTGCAAACGCTTCAGGTATTCGCCGCACGCGTCCACCCAAAACCGTTCTTTAAGCTTGCCAACGGCAACAATTGTGAACTTCACGTTGCACTCCGAATTCTTATTGGCACCCCGGCCAAGCAAAGCGCCAGCGCATACCTGGTTTAGCTTGCGCTCGAGCTTGAACCGGAACTCGTGCTTGAGCTGGTGTTTTCGGGCGATTTCCAGTCGTCGCCCACTGCCACCAGGAAGGCACCTGAATAGCTCCAGCTGCCATCGTTTTTAACTGCGCGACCTTGGCCTAGCGCTTCCACAATGGTGTTCGCCTCAAACGCTTGCGAGTCCTCGTCGTAGATAACCCACGTTTCGCTGTAGCTTTCGGGGGCGGCCCCTATTGAGGCATGCACGAAACCGTTGTCCTCAAGAAGCTGGAGCGCCTCGCTATCGGCCGTCGCAATCGAAGATCCATTCCAGATGCTCACGTACGCGTATTTCTTCGACGTACTGGGGTCTTCGCCGTTGGTGGCCAAAACCGTTCCCGTAGCCTCGTCGACGTCCGCAACGGTGGCAGGCGGCAAACCCGCATCCATGCGCTCGATCATTTCTTTCCAGGCTTCTTGGTTGGTGTAGGTGTACCAAATGCCATCAACCAGCACGTTGTCCACAGGCTCCATGTCGGTGTAAATGTCCGTTGCAGTGTCAATGCCACGCATGGCCTGGGCCAAGCCGATGATATCCGACACCTCAAGGTCGGTTGCAACGTACTGGGACAGCGCGGTAACCGTGTTGGCAATGGTAGCTACGTCGGAGTCGAGCACTTTGCGCGCAATGGCCGAAAGCACCAAACGCTGATTTGCCGCGCGCATAGAGTCGGGGTCGGCGGAAGAATCATAGGTATGACGCGAGCGGCACAGGATAAGCGCCTGATCACCGTTGAGCGTTTGCAGGCCTGCATCCAAATGTCCGCCGGCATCCTCGTCATCAATGGTAACGGGAACGTCAACCTCAACACCGCCCAGCGCATCCACGATGCTCTTGAAGCCGTCAAAGTTGATTTCGGCATAGTGGGAGATGTCGACGCCGGCCATCTGAGAAACCACTTGCACGCTTAACGACGGGCCGCCGAACGCGTGGGCAGAATTGATTTTCTGCACGCCATGTTCGCCCATGTCCACCATGCTGTCGCGATGGATTGAAACCATCGAAACTTTCTTTTCAACGGGGTCGATGCGTGCAAGGATGATGCTGTCGGTTCTGAAGGAGCCGCCAAAATCAGAGTCCGCCTCACGCTCAGCCGAGGCATCGGTGCCCATGAGCAGCATATAGAACGGCTCGTTGGTAAGGTCGGTTTGCACCAGATATTTGCTGAGGTCTTCGGTATCGATACCTTTGTGCAGGTTGCTGTTGATCATTTGCGTGTACGCGAACACACCGCCAACGCCCACAAGGATCAACACCACTATCGCGGCAATAGCTATCTTGAGCTTGGTGTGCCGCTTTTGAGGACGCGGGCTGTAATTGGACGCTGCTTCGTCGAAGTCGCCGCGGTCGCGATTCTGCGCGCGCAGGTTGTTCGAGCGAGCGCTCCCCGATCGCGCGCCGCCCGACCGCACGTCGGCAGAACGCGGGCTGCTGGAACGCGCACCGCGCGGTATTTGGGCAGTTGCGCCGCGCGCGTTTTGCGTGGCTGCGTTGCGCGATTCGCGAGCTGACATTTGCCTGCTGCCAGCAGAAGCCGAACGACCACCTGCGTCACGCGCAGGCCTGCGGCTTTCTTCGTCGCCGTAAGCTCCTGCGCCACGGCTGTTTGAAACGCCCGCCTTGCGGCTGTTGGCAACGCGAGCGTCGCGGACGTTGTAATCGTAATCTTCGTCGTAGACAACGGAACGGCGGCGCGTACTGTTCGCGCGCGAGTCCTCAAAGTCGCGCGTTTCGCGCAGGCGTCCCGTTTGGGACGCCGAAGACCGAACACCCGATGAGCGCTGTCCGCCTCGAGAAGCGGCTGCCCGCCCACTTGAAGCACGGCTTCCGGTGGCGGAACGCGCACCCGAGGCGCCGTAATCGTAATCGCGTGAACTGTCGTAATCTCTGCTTGCTATGCGGCCCGTCGACGAATTGCGCCCCTGCGACGAACGCGGGCTTGCGTTGCGGTAGTAGTCGCGGGATGATTCGCGCGATGCGTCATAACGACCTGCATCGTAACGGGCAGACGTCGAACGCGCACCATCGTAGCTGCCTGCCGCCTGCCTGCCGGCATTCGACCGACGCGCCGACGCCGAAGAGCTGCGGCTGGATGAACTATAGTCGTCACCGCGGCTTCTCATGTCCACGTGGCCCAAATTCGTCCGCCTGGACGAGCCGTACGAACTGCGGTTATACGACCCGCTCCCATAAGAAGCGCGGTCATACGAATCGCGGTAGGCGGAATCGTGCGAACGCGACGAGTATGACCTTTGCGATCCCCGGCTCGAGCGCGCCCGATAAGAATCCTGTCGAGGATCGTCGTCCCACGAGTCGTAACGATTGCTCATACCGATTCCCTTCCGGATTGTTATCGTGCGGCCAATAAGCTTTACGTCTACTTGATGCCCAGCTTCTTGCGCATGGCCGCGTTAGCCCGTTCCTCTTCGGTGTTATCGAGAGGGGCAAGCTCAACGGTGTCGCCCGTTCGCTGCTGATGGCGCTCTAGCGCGCGGCGAAGCAGCTCATCGGCCAGCTCGGGATTTTTCGACAAGAGCGGTCCGTGCAAATACGAACCGATAAGGTTCTTGTAGCGCACGCCATCGGCGTGGTCTTTTTCGTTGTTGCCATTTCCATGCTGGCCTACTACCGTGCCAAGGGGCTCAAGGCCCTCGCCCAAGTAGGTGCGGCCTGCATGGTTTTCGAAACCAACCAGCGGCGTTTCAGCCAACGGCGACTTGATAACAATATTGCCCACCAAGCGGTCATGCGAACCGCCGGCTGCGCGTACGGTAGTGATGTCCACCAGGCCCAAACCGGGAACCTCTTCATCGCCCATCAGCCATTTTTCGCCAATGATTTGATAACCGCCGCATATCGCCAGGAAAGGTCCGCCGTTTTCCACATACGCCTTAAGATCGTCGCGCAGAGCCATAAGACCCGCAGAAGCTTGATGCTGCTCGCGATCGGGGCCGCCTCCTAAAAACACCAGGTCAGCCGTGGCAAAATCAGCGTCTTGGGCATCGTCAACATTCACCACTTCAACGGGAATGCCGCGCCAACGCGCACGCTGCGCGAGAACACGCACGTTGCCATTGTCGCCGTACAGATTCAAAAGCGTGGGGAACAAATGCGCGATAACCAGGGGCTCCATATCCTGCGGCGCGGGTTCAACCGGGTTGGCCGGACGCGCAACGTCGGGGCCTTCCACGCGCAGCCCCAACGTCTCAAGCTCATCGAGGCTTTCCTTTACCGTGGGAAGCGCCGTGTAGTTTGCAATCATGTAGGTGCGCGCATCGGGCATTTGCTCGCGCACGCGTGACATCACGTCAACCGCGTTATCCACCAGCTGCGATGCAACACCAGCGTATTTAAGCGCCACCTGAACGTCGGCAGCACGGAAGCCACCAGCATAAACAACCAAATCGGGAATTGTGGCAAGCTCTTCGAAATTGATATCCCACAACCACGAGACGTCATGCCCGTCGCCCTCTTTGTCGTTAACGAAGAAAGCCACGGCCTTCGGACCCTCGCCCGCAGTGACAATCTTAAGATTCTGATTGAATCCTGTTGGATTCTTGGCAAGATTCAGAAGCACCGGCATGCCGTCGATGTCGTACTTCTGCAGACGCCCGTTTTTGGGATTGAACAGGCGTATTGCTTGCGACGTTACGTCGAAGGGCACCCCGGCCAAGTCGGCGGCCGCATACACGGCAAGCGTGTTGTACACCATGTACGCGCCCTCGAACGCTGCCTCAACATGGCCCGTTTGGTGAATAAGGAACGCGTCGTAGGACAGCCCGTCGGCGCTCAACGTGGCATTCGCCGCCGTACAGGCAAGCTGCGAACGACCAAAACCGCAGGTGGGACACTTATAGCTTCCCAACTGACCGTATTGGCGGTACTCGTAATCAAGCATGGACGAGCAGTTTTGGCACATGCGCGCCTCGGCAACTTCATGCTGCCTCAGCTTCATGTCGCCCGTGACGCCAAACGGAATGGTGGTGTTGCCCGCCGCATCGGCAATTGCTTGGCACAGAGGGTCGTCGGCGTTGTACACCAAGATGGTTTCGGGCGATTCTTGCAGCGCTTTGATAATGCTCTGCTGAATATGGGTAATCTCGCCCGAGCGATCGAGCTGATCGCGGAACAGATTGAGCAGCAGCACATAACGCGAACGCGTGAAGGGAAGGATCTTTGCCATCCACAGCTCGTCGCATTCGAAAACGCCCCATTCAACCGGATCGCTGTGCAGCAGCGCCGTGGCCACGCCCGAATCAAGATTTGCTCCGGTTCGATTGCACACAACCGTCTGCCCTGAAGCTTCGATGGCGTCGGCAATCATGTTGGTGACCGTGGTTTTTCCGTTGGTGCCAACCACCAAAATTGAGCCTTTGCTCATCTTCTGCGAAAGGTCGGCAATAACCTGCGGATCGATATAAAGGGCTATTTTTCCAGGGAAGTTGGCTGCGGGGCGATGAAAAACATTTTTAAGACCCCAGGTGGACACCGCGCTTACCGCACGCGCACAAGCAAACCTCAATCCCATAGTGATATCCTCGCATTCGTATTTTTGCAGTTCAGTATACCCAATTGCAGCACATATTCTGTATTTGCGCAGCAAAATGGCTAACACTTCCATTACCTAGCGGCTCAAAAGCCTCCCTGAAGATTGAAACACCAAGTTTTACCGTACGTGCGTGATTCTGAGGTTTTTACTTTCCGGTAACATCGTGCGGCCGTTCGCGCGTCGGCGCCCCGAAATGGCTTCTCGCAGGTGCCGGTACAGAGCCCACTTGTGCGTCTTTCGTGCGGTCGCGGCCCGAAGCGGGCCTGTTTGCCGTTTCCACTTGCACCAGCTTTTTTGTTTGGCTATACTGCGTTAACGCGCACGAAATGCGCCTTTGCCGATGTGGCTCAGCTGGTAGAGCAACGCTCTCGTAAAGCGTAGGTCACCGGTTCGAATCCGGTCATCGGCTCCAGAAAAACGCAGGTCAGCTTCGGCTGGCCTGCTTTTTTGTTCGCGCATACGAAGGCCTGGGGCCCCTACGAGGACTGCGGCACGGCTTTTGCTCGCACACGAAGGCGATCGCTAGAACAACGAAAGCTGTTCGCTCTCAGCTGCCCCCGATTGAGAAGCACCTGCCGAAGCGTTTGCGCGCGATACGGCGCCTTGGGCGCGCGCAGAAGACCCTCGTACACTTGCTTCGTCAACAAGCTGAGCGTCCGCATCTTCGGGAGCAACCGCTAGTTCAATTGCCGCCCGGTTTGCCAAGCGCGCCACATCATCGCTCGCACCATGTAGCCAAAGTCCCACTTCATCAGGGGTAAGCACCAGCGGCATGCGATCGTGCACAGGCGACACGGTGGCGTTTGGTTCGGTGGTGACAATCGCAAAAGCGTTTTGAAGAACCAAGCCGGCCATCAACAACGGCGTTCCCGCAGCGCTCGCAAAAGCATACGCCCGTTTTATTGCCTTACCCGTACGACGGCTGACAACGCGCTCGGTTGCGTGCGGTTCGTAAAAACCCGCCGCAGCCACCAGGCAGCGGTTGCCCTCCAACGCATGAGCCCACATGCCCGCCTTACGTCCGACGTCGCGCAAAACAGACTCTACGCGCGCATTGAAAATTAGCTTTCCCTGTTGCCATGGGGCATCAATTCCCCACGTTAGCGGGCGTAGATCTAAACGGTAGGATTTGAGCGCCGAAGCAGCTAATTCGGATGCGGGCAGCTCTAAAAAGCCATCTTTCGCGCTCCTATCGCAGGAATAATCGGGCATTATGACGTGAACCTGCGACCCCGGATATTTTTGTTCGCGAGCCTGGGGCCATGTCCCCAGCGGCCAGTCAGGAAGCCGTGCAAGCGGCGCATCCTCTTCAAGCGACGCCACAACTTCGCGCACCTCTTGAAGCGTTAGGGCAGGAAACCTTCCGCACATGCTGCCGCCTATCTTTCGTATAGCCTGCCCCAATGGCAAGGCCGTCATTTTATGGTAGCGTATTGTGCAAAGCCGCACAAACGGAGTAGAACATGGATGAAAAATCCGTACCAAGCAACGCTCGCGATGCGCAACAGAGCACGCAGGTTCGCGCGTGCACCTGGATAGCGCGCATTGGATTCGCCCTTGTTTTTGCCATTAACGTGCAGTGCGCGCTGTCGTTTTTCATTGCACCCGATGCCTTTGCGGGAGCGTACGAGCTTTCGGGTGTTGCGGGAAACGTGGCAATCCAGGGCATAGGCGTAGCCTTTCTTATGTGGAACGTACCCTGTGCGGTTTACCTCGCGAACCCTGCGAAGTTTCTAGCTCTTGGATGGGTCACCATTACCCAACAAATAATTGGCCTTGCAGGTGAATCGATAATTCTTGCAGGGCTGCCGGCTGGTCATACCGTGCTTGCCAACAGCATCCTTCGCTTTATCGCTTTTGACGCCTTGGGGTTGGTTATTATGGCAGCCGTACACGGTGCGCTCCTTGCTGTTCTTTTCAAACAGCGAACGCGTTAAAATATCGTTGCTATCTATAAACCGAGAGAGGGGTTGCGATGGGTTACCTGGGAGAGAATACGCCTCATTTGGGATTTGGCCTCATGCGCCTGCCTAAACTTGAGAACGAAGAGCCCGATATCGAGCAAATCAAAAAGATGGTCGATATGTTCTTGGAGCGCGGATTCACGTACTTCGACACTGCGCGCGTATACGGCTTTTCGGAAGCGGCCATAAAGGAAGCGCTGGTCGATCGCTATCCGCGCGATTCGTATACCCTCGCAACCAAAAACGCCGCGTGGCGCACGCCGGAGTCTGCCGAAGAAGCTAAAGACGCCCTCCGCGTTTCGCTTGAAACCACTGGTGCTGGGTATTTCGATTACTACCTGCTTCACAATCTTGGCGGCCCGCGCACAAAAGTATTCGACGATTTCGGCATGTGGGAATGGGCCATTGAGCAGCGTGAAGCTGGCCTCATAAAACATTTGGGCGTCTCCATTCACGATCGAGGCGATTTCGTAGACCGTATTTTGGACGAACACCCCGAAATAGAATTCGTCCAGCTGCAAATCAACTATGCCGACTGGGACGACCCTCTGGTCCAATCACGCAAGTGCTACGAAGCGTGCGTGCGACACAACAAGCCGGTAGTCATCATGGAGCCGGTAAAAGGAGGCACGCTGGCCGCCCTTCCCGAGCATGTCGCCGAAGTTTTCAAGCAGGCAAACCCCAATGTTTCGCCCGCCCAATGGGCCATTCGCTTTGCCGCATCACTGCCAGGCGTTATAACCGTGCTATCAGGCATGTCCACACTTGAGCAAATGGACGAAAACACCACGTTCATGAGCAATTTCCAACCGCTTTCTGACGAGGAGTACGCGATTATCGCGCAAGCTCAAGAAAAGCTGAAAGAGGCAGACCTTATCCCCTGCACTGCCTGCGACTATTGCGTAAAAGGCTGCCCGATGGAGATTGCTATTCCCGATATGATGTCTGTGCTCAACCTGTATCGCACCTACGGGAATCTTGAAATCGCCAAGCCCAGATACAATTTGGCAGCACGAAACCATCCTGCCTCAACCTGCATCGAGTGTGGGCAGTGCGAAGCTGCGTGCCCGCAAAGCATTGGCATTATCGAACACCTGAAGCAAGCGGCAGAGATGTTCGAGAAGGAATAGCGCCTAGCCAGCAGCTACAAGCCCCTTGTTGCATCACGCTAAACCGCCTCCCATTTCTCGTGTTTAAGAATTGGGAGGCGGTTCAAATTCATAAGGGGCGCTTTTGCAATATAACTTGCGCGCTTAGACAGCCTAGAGCCCGAGCTCCTCAATCTCTTGCAAGATGTCTTCGCGATGTTGATCGACCATCAGCTCGTTGTTGTGCGCGTAATAACTATCGGAGCCAAACCTGTTAACGAACTGGGCCGTTGCCGTGCGCGCCGTAAGCTCCGTCGTGAACACCAGCTGCTCGCGGTCGCGACCGAACGCCTTGTCGATGAACGCATACGCGTTGTCGAACATCGCCCGCACTTCCCCCACCAGCGGCCCCAAGGTTTGAGCCTCCTCCGAGAATTGCGCCTGAACCGTTGCAAAAGCGGTCTCGCCTGCCTGCACGGCGCCCTCTTGAGCGCCTTGCCCCGCCGCCTCAACGTCGGCACGCGCGGCAAAGCGCTTCAACAGGCGCAGCGCCAAATGTTCGCGACGCACCTCAGAAGAGCCTGCAGTTTCGGCGCGCGTGATTTTTTGCACATGTTCCTCGCGCTTGGTTATCGCATCGCCCAGCGTTTCCTGCACGCTTTCGCCCGCAAGCAAACGCGGCTTTGCAGCGCGCAACGTATCGCGCACCATCACCAGCACGCCTTCGCGCTCGAGCGCATCTTGCGCCCGGGTTGCAATGGCGTCCAGCATAAGGCTCACCAGCGCCAAACGCTCATCGAAGGGCGCCTGAAGGGCACGCTTATAAATATCTTCGGAGACCTCCCCCTTCAGGATGCTGTCCACCTGGTAATCCGAGCGGTACTTGTTGAACAAGTCGTAGTACAGCGCAAAGCGTTCGGCAATTTCGGGCTCCTGCACGTACTGCGAAATCAAGGAGAGCTCGATGGGGTTTCCCAGCTCTTCGAACAGCGTGATGATCTCGGACAAATCGCTCCACCCGCGAGCCGATACGAAACGCTTCCCCGCCGCCGTGGTCTCAACGTAGTAAAAGTCGTCGCGGCGCACGTCAAGATACGTAAGAATAGCCGGGTGAACGTTGGTCTCTATCGCATAGGCGCGCCAGGCGTCAAAGTCGGGCTCAACCTCAAGCTTGCGCAGACGGTCGAGCGTCACAATGTCGAATTCATGCACCGAACGGTTGTAGGCAGGCGGATTGCCGGCGCACACCACCACCCAGCCGTCGGGCACGTGGTGGCGCCCAAAGGTTTTGAACTGCAAAAACTGTAGCATCGAAGGGTACAGCGTTTCAGAAACGCAGTTTATTTCGTCCAAGAACAGGATGCCCTGGCGCAAGCCCGTGGCCTCCATGTAGTCGTAAATGCTGGCGATAATCTCGGACATCGTGTACTCCGAGACGTCGGCCGAAAACGGGCCATAATCCTTGTGGACAACCACGGGAAGGCCCAGCGCGCTTTGACGCGTGTGATGGGTCATAGAGTACGAAACCAGGCCAATACCCAGCTCACTGGCAACCTGTGCCATGATGGCGGTTTTGCCGATACCTGGAGCGCCCAGCAAAAATATCGGTCGCTGATGTGCCACTGGTATGCGGTACATCCCCGCCTCATCTTTTGCCAAATACGCCTCCGTTGTGTATTTGACCTGCTCTTTCGCATCTGCGATATTCATAAACGGTCCCTTCTGGTCCCTTTAGCTTGCAGTCCGTTCATCCAGCGGCGTCATGCGCCGCACACCATAACCCAAAACCTCACGCTTGCTGCGCCAAGCAATCTTAACCGCGCGGCGCTTCGCGCTTGCTGCACCCGGTAGCCTTAATCGCGCGGCGGGTGCTAGAGCTCACGAATCTCGTCTTCATCCATCACCACGCGCATTGCCCATGGCGGCACGCGTCGTCGGGCGCCCGTTTGATCCACAAAAACAAACGCCACATCGTAATCGGGCGGCATATCGGGATAAATTCCCATGCCGTCCGTAAAGTATATAAGCCCGCGCAGGTCTTCGAAAACCTTGTTGCGAATTAGCTCATCGACATAGGCGAACACCGGCCTAAAATCGGTTCCGCCCATACCCTTAACCGTAAATCCGTCCAAATACCGCGTGAACTCATCAACCGAGGTAACCACGGTGTCCTCTTGCACGGCCGCATCGCATTGAACGATGTGCACATTAACCGAAGCCCCGAATTCCTCGGATTCCTTCAAGATCTCAAACGTGCGCGTGATGAATTGTCTCACCAGTTCACCGGCACATGATGCCGAGGTGTCAACGGCTATCACGAACTCGCGAACACGGTTGCTTTCCTTGTATTCAAGCGGCTCAATAAGCGGCATGTTGCCGTAGCGCTGCAGGCCGTACATATAGTAGACGTAGTCGAATTCGTCGTCGTTGAGGCATATGTCTTCGGCCATGCGCGCAAATTGACGCAGAAAATCGGCGTAGTTCAAACGCGAGCGATTGGCGAACGACAAATTTGCCATCAGATTGCCGGCAGCGTTTCCGCGCGCATGCGACAACGTTTCCAGGTCTGCCTCTATTCGCTTGCTGATGTCCTCCCACGCGCGCTCTTGAAGCGCAGGGTCAACGTCCTCAAGCGACGCCTCCTCGTAGGAGCCCCTGTCCTGCTCGTCCTCTGCCGCACGGTTGTTCGTTAGCTTCGCAAGGTCTTCTTCAAAGCGCTCGTCGTCTGCCGCAGCTTCTTCGCCGTCAAGGAGCTCGAGCTGGTCGCCTTCCTCACTTTCGCGCATGCGGTCTTCTAATTCATGCGCGTTTTCGTCGGAGGGGTCGGCAAGCGCGTTGTCTTGCGCATCCCATTCGGCAGAATCATCCGCTTCACCCGTAAGTGGCTGGTCAAACGGCTGGGGCTCGGCATCTGCTTGTGAGGCGTTACCGCCCACGCCCGACGAAGAGCCCGTTGCGTCGGTTGTCCCGCTTCCTGCACCCGCGCCACCAGCGGGGCCTTTGCTCTCGCCTTCCGTAACGCTTGGTGCGTCGGAACCCGATTCGGCCAGGGCTTCATCACCCGCAGGCGCTTTTTGCGAACCGCGCGGGCAATTCTCGCGCTGCGTTGAGACCGCGCTTTCATCTTGAGTCTGCTCATCGCGCGCATCATCGTCTTGGCCCACGTCGGGCTCGCTTATGTCGCGCTCCTTTTGCGGCGTCTCGTCTTCAGCGGGAGCTTGCTCGTCTGCCTGCTCGTACAGCGGCGACAAATTCCAGCGCTCATGGCTATCGCGCACAAAAAAGCCCTGGGCAGCGTGAAGCGCCTTGTGCAGCTCCTGCGCGTCGCGCGTGTCTCCGCGCTGGTCCCACACGCGTTCAAGCAGGCGATACAGCTGCGCCGGCGTCAAAGATTCAACGGCGCGCTTCAACTGCTTCAACACTTCGGCGCGCGCTTGGTCCCCCGCACTCGCAAACCGTTGCTCGCACAGTTCCATCGCAATCGCCTCAACGCACAGATCACACGCGTACGACCACAATCGTGGGTGCGCCCTTCGCGTTTCGAACGGCTGACGAAACACGCAATGCAAAATAAGGTGAAGGTAGTCCCGCGCCATCTCATCAGGCGAATCTTTAAAGCGCGCGATTACACGCGATGCGTTGAAGTAGATACGGAAGCCATCGGTTGCAAGCGCCCCCGAAATATCCGCCGCTTCGAAGGGCATCTTCCAAAGCGCCACATCAAGGTAGCGAAACGACATCATGAGCGCCGTTCGGCATTCCTCAAGAATACGTAGGGCTAAATCTCGGCGCACCAGGGCAAACGCGTCTTCATTGGCGCGCTGCGGTGTACCGGGACCTACGAATTCTGCTTTGGGCATGAGCTCTCCTTTTGCTCGCAACAGTGTACCATCTGCGGAACAGCACGAATTCCGCAGAGCGCTATCTCGTTGCGAGTGTTTTATTGCGTGCGCTCAATCGCTCGATTTGTCGCACGCGCTCGATCGCTCGATTTGTCGCACGCGTTCAAACGCTCGATTTCGCATGCAAACATAATCGACGCTAAAGGCTGCCGTGGCGGGCGGTATTAATCCAAGCTGGCGATCAGTTTCACCAGGTCTTGGAAAAACGGTAATGGATCCTGCCTCTTAAAGTATCCGCCCTGGAAAAAGCTGTGATTCGCACGCATGTCGGGCATCACGTTCCAGGTCCCCTTCGCAACGTTCACACGTTCAAATGGCTGCTGCGGATCGCCAAAAGGCGCACGCGCAGACACGGCGTTCACCATTCCGTCGTTTGCGTGCCATTCATCGTTGATTAAGCGCCCGCCCTTCGTCGTGCCGCTATAACACCCCATAAGCAGGGCGGACTTGAAGAAAAGCGGTTCTATAACGGCCGAATCGGGCATGCGCACATCGCCTTCGCCGGGCATCGTTACATCGCACGCCATTGAGAAGTAGTAGACGTGCGGCAACACCGAAATCTTAGCGTTGATCGCCTGCGCATTGTCGATAAACATGTCGAAGTCAGCCCAATCGCGCGGGTCGCGTCCGTCTCTTTTTATCTTCGTCTTAGACCTTACGAGGCGGTCCATCGTTTTGTACTTAAGAGGCACTTTGACCTGCTTGGTATCAAAATTCGCATCCGCAGCCATGTCATAGGCCGTTGTTCCGTTGCTGGGGGCGGCAAGCGTCACGATCGCACGCACGCGCTCACCCATGCCGCCCGCAAAGAGCTGCGAGAGGTCCCCTTCCGGCACAGCGGCCCGCTCAGCCTCGCTGCCGTTGGCCAACAGCTCCGCCAGGAGCCTCACCGTAACGCCTCCGAACGAGTGGCCTATCAGCACCAAACGCGTATCTTCATCCCACATGGGAATCAACGGGTCTCCCGAGAAGTCGCGCCCGAAGCGCTCGTGGTTGTACGCGCGGCTGTGAGCCGCGCCATAATCGGCTTTGGCGCCGGCAATTTGGGCGTAGAGTTCACACGCGCGATCCCAAGCGCTGCCCTGCGGAGCTACGCTTGCGGCATAAGCGTCATATCCCAAATCGCGCAGCGTCGCGACCACATCGCCCGACTTGCCGCCCCAATAGGGCTTTTTGTCGTATTTCTTATCGTAACGACCATTGCCGTTCAACCCGTGGCAGAAAACGTACGCGACAGACATCGCCACATCCCTCGAATCCTCAAACCGCGCGCCCTGTGAATCTTCGTCATGGTTGGCGCGAACAATTGTTGCAAGGTCGATTGTACTACGCGCGCTTCTATACGGTTAACTCATGCGTTCATATGGGCGTTAGCTCCCTTATAGCACCGCTTAAGGTATACTCGTACCTGCACTAAATCCTAAGGAGTAGAATTCATTCCATTCTCATCGTCGAAAGGATTGCTATGCCACTTATTCATTGCATGAACAACATTTCTAAGAAGGGCACCGATCGCCTGCCCGAGACCTACTCTCTTACCGAGAACCTTGGCGAGGCTGAGGGCATTCTGGTTCGCAGCGCCAAACTGCACGACACCGAATTCCCCGAGAGCCTGCTTGCCATCGCACGCGCTGGCGCTGGTGTGAACAACATCCCCTTGGACCGTTGCGCTGAAGCCGGCATCGTGGTTTTCAACACCCCGGGCGCCAACGCCAATGCAGTGAAAGAGCTCATCATCTGCAGCATGCTGCTGGGCAGCCGTGGCATCATCGCTGGCAACCAGTGGATTCGCGACAACGCTGACGATCCCGAGATTGCAAAAACTGTCGAAAAGGCAAAGAAGGCCTTTGCCGGTCGCGAGATTATGGGCAAGAAGCTGGGCGTTATCGGCCTGGGCGCTATTGGCGCACTTGTTGCTAACGCCGCCGAGCAGCTTGGCATGGACGTGTACGGCTACGATCCCTATGTTTCCGTTAACGCTGCATGGCGCATTTCCAGCTCGGTCCATCACGTAACCAACCTTGAGGACATTTGCGCTGCGTGCGACTACATCACCATTCACGTACCGGCACTTGAGAGCACCATCGGCATGATTGACGCGCATCAGATTTCCCTGATGAAGCCTAACGCCGTGCTGCTTAACTTCTCGCGCGACACGCTGTGCGATCAGGATGCTTTGGCCGATGCTCTTAACAACGATCGCCTGGGCTCCTACATCACCGACTTCGTAACACCGCAGATGCTTAACGCCAAGAACGCCATCATCCTTCCGCACATTGGCGCTTCTACCGCCGAAGCCGAAGAAAACTGCGCTGTTATGGCTGTTAACGAGATTGTTGACTACATCGACAACGGCAACATCACCAACTCGGTGAACTACCCTGCATGCGACATGGGCCCGGCACCTGCTGAGGGCAGCCGTATTGCCGTGCTGCACAAGAACGTTCCCGGCGTCATCAACGCCATTACCGCCTCCATCGGCGAAGAGGGCGTCAACCTTGCCAACATCACGTCGAAGGCACGCGGCGACTACGCATACGCGCTGGTCGACATCGACGCGGTGCTTTCCGATGCAGGCATTCAGAAGATTGCGGAAAACGAAGCGGTTGTGCGCGTTCGCGTCGTGAAATAACGGTTCATGCATGAAGCACGCTAGCACGTTGCGTGCGGAAATTTTTAGCTAGCACAGAGGCGGGGTTCCGAAATGGACCCCGCCTCTTTTTGCGTCCGCAAGCTGACGGGATGTCGGGCTGATTGTACTCGCAGGCTGCTGGCGGGTTGCGTCCGCGGGACGGCGGTGGGTTACGTCCGCTGAGTGCCGGCAAATCGCACGACGCTTTGCGTCCGCGGGACGGCGGACGCAATCCGCCAGTTGTGAGATGCTTGCGGGGCGGCTGCGGACTCAAAACGCCAGTTGTGAGGTGTTCGCGCTATAGACGCATTCAAGTCAAATATATATCCCCAGTTCAGACGGCTGCGCCATAGGTGCTGGCCGTTTCGCAAAACTGCAATCCTGCTCAAAGCGGGTCACAACTGGCATTTTGGGTCCGGCGGCAAGCTGCTTTCGGGTCACAACTGGCATTTTGGGTCCGGCGGCAAGCTGCTTTCGGATCACAACTGGCGTTTTGCGTCCAGCGTCGCGCGACGCTCGCCCGCAACCAGCGTTTGTATCTATTCGCTTCTTGGGCTACTCGTTACTTGGCGCCGCACCGTCAATCTCGTTGGCTCGCACGCTGATAACCGCGGCCTCAAGATTGTCGGCGTCCATATCAACACCCGCCAGCGGCTGGCGAGCTTGCCGCACAGGCGCGCTATCGACTCCCAATTCGGCTATCAGCTCAGACGTTGCGATGGCGGGCTCCTCTATCGGGGCTAGGCCGCCCTCCACGACAGCCGCATGGCTGGCACCTTGCAACATAGATTCGCTGCCGGCATCTTTCGCACCGGCGGGTTCAGCAACTTGGGCCTCGCTTTCTGCTTGAACAGCTTGGGCCACCTGCGCCGCTTGGCCTTCCGGGGTGTTGTTCACCAGCGTTTTGGCACCCTCAGGCGCGTCGTCGTAAAGACCCACAAATTTGCGATCGAGCACGAACGTTACCGTGGTGCCTACTCCCAGCTCACTTTCAACGTCCATACGCGAGTCGGGCCCGAAGTAGCCTTTAATGCGGTCATGCACGTTTTTAACGGCAATGCCCAACCCGCTGGAAGATTCTGGATGCAAAATGTTTTGAACCGCTTCTTCGCTCATGCCCACGCCGTCGTCGATTACGCGAATGAAAACGTTGTCGTCGTCGATATCGCCCGTAACCGTAACGGTGAGTTTGCCTTCCATCGGTCGTCCATGCCGTACGGCATTCTCAACGAGCGGTTGCACCATGAACGAGGGCACGCGCATTTTTTCGACCTCGGGACTGATGTTGATATCAAGCTGGAGCTTCTCTTTGCCAAAACGTGCTTCTTCGAACGAGAAGTACCGTTTTACCTGCGCAATCTCGCGCTCTAAAACAATAAGGTCATCGGCATCTTCAAGGGTCGAACGATAGAAGACAGCGAAATCGCGCAAAAGCGTACGCGCTTTGTTGGGGTCGGTGCGAATGAATGACGCAATGGTGTTGAGCGTGTTGAACAAAAAGTGCGGGTTAATTTGAGCCTGCAACGCTTTAAGCTCCATACTGGTTGCCAACCGCGTTTGCTCTTCAAGAGCCGTTGCCGCTATTTGCGTCGAAATGAGCTTGGCGAACCCCGCAGCCATAGACTCCTGTGTTTTGCTAATTTGATTTGCCCTGCGATAGTAGAATTTCAGCGTGCCCTCGATATCGCGACCACGGTACAGCGGCATGATGATGGCAGCTCTAATTTTCGAATTGCCAGATGGGAGGCCAATTTCTTCAGCGGTGCGCAAAATGCGCTGCTGCCCATCTGCAATGGTTGCATGCGTTGCCGTTGTGCGAATTTCATTTCCTGGAACTGCTCCAACGTCGCCTTGACCCGCATAGCCCAAAATCATCTCTTTATCGGTAATGGCAACCGCAATGGCCGCCGTCGCGGGCAACAGCAGCTCGCAGATGCGCTGAGCAGACTGAATGTTAAGACCTTCCTGCAAACTTTCAAGCATCTGGCTGGAAAGCTTGAGCACTTCGTTTGACTGACGCGCACGCACCGAATCGGGATCCATCAGCAAACGGAAGAACCCGATAAGGCACAACGTGAACAGCACGCCGAAAAGCGCTTGAGCCTCGGCGCCTCCCACATCGGTGAACGTAACGAAGATAATTGCAAAACCGAAAACTATCGCCAGCACCACAAGCGCAATTTCGGAAGCAAAAAACCGCGGAGAGCCCGAGTACTCATTCAATTTGGCCATAAGGATTCCTTCGCGTCGATTGTTATCCGTCTATTGTACCGTTATCTAACTAAATACGCCGACCACCTCAGAAAAGAAGTTGGACTGGAAGCTTTTGTTTCCAGTCCAACCATGGGGGCTCACATCATTAAAAGCCGTTTTCGCCCGGTAATTTTCAGTTTGACGACGCAACGTCGATTGCATCGTGACGCAGCAACGTCGATTGCATCGTGGTTGATCTCAGTTGCG
>JAZQAV010000027.1:0-14957 GCA_045545435.1 Eggerthellaceae bacterium
AGGGGACGCAAATGTAGCGAATCATCCAAGCTGCACCTGCTATTGTGCGAGAAGTCTCCAAAACAAAAAAGCCCGCCGAAGCGGGCCTTTCTCGGTTGCGCGTCTCTCTGTTAGCGTTTTCTTGCTAACGCTTCTCTGCTAGCGTTTCGCGTAGCCAATCCAATAAAGGACGCCCACGAATACCGAGCCGCCAATGATGTTGCCAACGGTAGCAAGAAGAATATTGTAAGCGCATCCGCCAAACGTGAGCACCGCGGTGTTCACGGCGCCCGCATCGGCGCCCATCATGCACGCCACCACGCCCATGGGAAGCAGGAACATGTTGGCAACGCAGTGCTCAAAGCCCATAGCCACAAAGGCCATGACGGGAAAAATGCAGGTGAAAATCTTGTCTATGACCGTGCGTCCTGCAAAGCCCATCCAAACCGCAAGGCACACCAAGAAGTTGCACATAATCCCTCGGCAAACAATGGCAACCGGGCTCAAAGATATTTTTCCCGCAGCTATCGACATCATAGCGGTGCCCAATGCCCCGCCGTTCATGCCCATGCTGTTGCTTCCAACGACGAGAGCAATCACCAAAAGGCTGCCAACCAAATTGCCAAGCCATACAACTACCCAGTTTTTGGCCACCTCGCCCCACGAGTATTTTTTGGACAGGGCGCCCATAATCATCAGGTTGTTGCCGGTGAACAGCTCGGCTCCTGCAACAACCACGCAAATAAGGCCAAGGCTGAAAGCAAGACCACCCAATAATTGCGACGCCGCAAACGACAACGTGCTGTCGGCCTTCACGAAGGTCATAAACAGGCCGCCACAGGCGATAAACATACCCGCCAACACAGCCAAAGCGAAACAACGAACATTGTCCATGCCGGTTTTGTTTTTGCCTATGGTTTCGGCTTTGGCCTCAATAGCTGCGCCAGCAGCGCAGTCGGGTTTCAAGGCCGCTATTTCAGCGTCTTCCAATGCCACAGTACTAGTTCCTTTCCTGCAAAACTGTTAATGCCCTTGAAGCCTTGCCCTCTTGGAGGGCTTGGCTGCTCTATGTAGCTTTTACCTTTCTAGAGGGCTTGACCGCTCTATCAGGCTTTTCTAAGTATTCGCCGCTGTGCAAGGCCTGCTCGTACCCTTTGAGCCTTTGCACAGAAAATGCCGGCGCACGGGGCACCGGCATCTGCAAAACGCACTACGCCATTAAGCCTTTTGAATCTTTATAGCACATACCTTGTACTCTGGCGCCTTGGCAATGTTGTCAAGGGCCGCATTGGTCAGCCAGTTGGCGTTGCCATCCTGGAAATGGAAGGGCATCCACGTCTGACCAGGGTTGGTTTTATCGCTCACGCGCGCTTCAGTGGTAATGGTTGCGCGCCTGCTGGAAACCGTCACCGTATCGCCGTCGACAATGCCCAAATTGGCGGCGTCAACGGTATTGATCTCAATGAACGACTTGTCGGCAATCTGATTGATACCGGGCGTTTTATCGGTCATCGCGCATGCGTTGTAGTGATACAGAATACGGCCTGTCATCAGCACAAACGGATACTCTGCATCGGGCAGCTCGGCGCTGGGGCGATAATCCGCCAACGAGTACGTGCCTTCACCCTTGGAGAATTTGCCCACGTGCATGATGGGAGTGCCAGGATGCTCGGCGGTGGGACACGGCCACTGCAGGCCCCTTCCCGCTATCTCGGGCGAATCCAAACGCGCATGGCTGATACCGCCGAAGCTGGGCGTGACGCTTGCGATCTCGTCCATTATCTGAGCAGGCGTAAGATCGGGCTGGTTGTACCCCATACGCCTCATGATCTGGGTGAATATCCACGTATCGGGACGCGTTCCCGCAGGAGCCTCCACTGCCTTGCGCACGCGCTGCACGCGGCGCTCGGTATTGCTGAAGGTGCCCTCTTTCTCGGCGTAGGCGATGCCCGGCAGCACCACATCGGCGTACTTGGCGGTTTCGGTCATGAACAGATCGTCCACCACCAAGAAGTCCAAGCTGGTCAAAGCCTTTATTACGTGGTTGGTGTCGGGGTCGGTGCGTACCGGGTCCTCACCAAAAATGAACAGGCCCTTGATATCACCCGAGGTCATCTTGGGGAAGCACTCGGTTGCCTTGGTGCCCACCGCAGGATTGAGCTTAATGTCCCAAGCTGCCTCGAATTTAGCGATGACATCGGGATTTGCCACCTTTTGGTAGCCGGGGAAATCCGTCGGCTGAGCACCCATGTCGCATGCACCCTGAACGTTGTTCTGGCCGCGAATAGGATTCACGCCGCAGCCGGGACGTCCCAGCTTGCCGCAGATCATGGCCAGGTTCGAAAGGCTCATAACGCCTTCGGTTCCGGTGGAGTGCTCGGTTACGCCCAAACAATACATGATGGGCGCTGCTTTTGCGGTAGCATACATACGCGCTGCCTGAATAAGGTCTTCAACAGGCACTTCGCAAATCTCCGCCACCCGTTCGGGGGTGTAGGGAGCAAGCATGGCCTTAAGGTCTTCGAAGCCCTGCGTACGGGTTTCAACAAACTCTTTATCGTAGAGACCCTCGTTGATGATGATGTTGGCCATACCGTTGCTGAAGGCGACGTTGGTGCCGGGCCTTAGCTTAAGGTGTACATCGGCGTGTTTGGCCAGGCCAATGTCACGCGGGTCAACAAGAATCAGCTTGGTGCCCGATTCAACCGCGGCACGCACCTGCATGCCCAAAACGGGATGGGCCTCTTCGGGGTTGGAGCCCACGATCATGATGAGATCGGACTCCGTCGTAATGTCGGAAATGGTGTTGGTCATTGCACCAGATCCCAGCGTGGTTGCCAGACCGGCAACAGTGGGGGCGTGTCAAACTCGGGCGCAATTGTCGACGTTGTTTGTGCCGAAGGCCGTTCTCGCCATCTTCTGCAGGAGGTATACGTCCTCGTTGGTTGAACGGCTGCAGGCAAACGCAGCCAGCGAATCGGGGCCAGAAGCCTCTTTGATCTCGCTGAAGCGCGCGGCCACCAAATCCAGAGCTTCGTCCCAGGTGGCTTCTTCAAACTCACCGGATTCTTTGTTTTTGATAAGGGGCGAGGTAAGACGCTCTTCGGCCTGCACGAAATCGAACGAGGCGCTGCGGCCTTTCACGCAGAGCATGCCTTTGTTGGAAGGGCCATTGGCCGCTTCGACGTCTACGATTTTTCCGTCTTTCACCACCAGGTACATCTGGCAGCCTACCGCGCAGTGCGGGCAGGTGGTAAGGGTTTTGGTAACCTCCCACGCACGATACTGGTCACGGCGCTTCAAGGTAAGGGCACCCGTGGGGCACGCCTGAGTACAGCAACCGCAGCTTTCGCAGCCGCTCTCGCGCCAGTTTTCGCCAAAGGGAGCGTTAATGATGGTCTCCAAGCCCTTTTTGCCTGTTTGCAGCGTGTGATTGTGAGCCTGGTTGTTGCAGGCGCCCACGCAACGCTGGCACTTAATGCACAGGTTGGGATTGAAGCTGAGGAACGGATTGTCAGCAAGGATGGGCAGATCTTCGTGCTCTACCAGGAAAGGCGTCTCGGTGACATCAAGCTCGCGCGCAATATCCTGCAGCTCGCACGCACCGTTTTTCCGGCAGCTGAAGCAATAGCTGGTAGAGCTAAGGCCATGATTGGCCATCAGCAGCTGCACGGCTATGCGGCGCTCGTTTTGCACGCGCTCGGAGTTGGTAACCACAACCATGCCGTCTTCAACCGTTGTGTTGCAGGCGGGCACCAACGAAGGACGGCCTTCTACCTCCACCACGCACACACGGCACGAACCCACGTTGCTGACGCCTTCCAGCGCACATAGCGTGGGGATTCTAATTCCCCGCTCACGTGCGGCGGCGACAATCGTCGTACCTTGAGGCACGCTTATTTGAGCGCCATCAATAGACACCGTAACCATCTTGTTGGAAAGACTATCAGACACGTCGCCGATTGCAGCAGCGGGCATACTGCCCGTTATGGTGCTAGTCATATTGGATGCGCCCTCCTTCCATAATTCCGCAACCGAAGTGATCGCAGCGCAAGCAGCGACCGCATTCTTGAATGGCCTCTTCAAGGCTCATCTCGGTTTCGACGCCATTGAAATCGGCCCGACGTTCACGGGCGGGACGCTCGGCAATGTCCACGCGGCCGTACGCATTGCGCTCGTTGGCCTTGGGTTCAGGAACTTCAAGATCGAAATCGAGCTTATGGTTGTAGCCCAAATAGGCGTCGATGTTGCGCGCAGCAACCTTGCCGGCGCCAATTGCCCTAATGGCCGTAGCGGGAGCGGTTTGGCAGTCGCCGCCCACGAAAACGTTCTCGAAGCTTTCTGCGCAAAGCGTTTCGTCAGCCTTGAAGATGCTGCGATCGGCCTGCATGCCAAACTCTTCGAAAGGAGCGGAAAGAACAGCCTGGCCCACCGCCAGCAAAACGATGTCGGCCTCGATGCGCTCTTGCGGCTTGTTAGCATCAACGGGAGCGGGACGGCCGCGTTTGACGGCGCTGATCAT
Organism: Eggerthellaceae bacterium; assembly: GCA_045545435.1. Taxonomy (GTDB): domain Bacteria; phylum Actinomycetota; class Coriobacteriia; order Coriobacteriales; family Eggerthellaceae; genus UMGS1502. The sequence goes on from JAZQAV010000027.1 coordinate 4,502, forward strand.
CTGAGGCTGCACAACAACCGCGCAGCAGTGGCCGTTTTCGTCCACTTCAATGCCAACAGGGCTGCGCAGGGTAAGCATTTCCACGCCTTCCTGCATGGCCGATTCAATTTCGGACTGCAGTGCGGTCATATCGGCCACGCGACGGCGATAGATGCAGTTGACCTCGGCAGCACCCGCACGCACGCTGGTGCGGCAGCAGTCCATGGCAACGTTGCCGCCGCCAATGACCGCAACCTTTTTGCCCGTGAAATCGGGCAGCCAATCGCCGTTACCAATCTTGGAGAGCAGGTCAACCGCGCTGCTCACGCCTTCGGCGTCGATATTGTCAAGACGCAGCGACTTGCCGCCCTGGGCGCCAATGGCAACGTATACCGCGTCATATTCGGCGGCAATTTCGCGCATGCGCTCGGCGTCAACCTGGGCGTTGTACTCAACATCGATATTGCCCACGGAAAGGATGGCGCGAATGTCCTCGTCAAGGCGCTCACGCGGGAAGCGATAGGCGGGAATGCCGTAACGCATCATGCCACCCAGCTTTTGGCGCGCTTCGAAAACAGTTACATGGTGGCCCATAAGCGCACTGAAATACGCGCAGGTAAGGCCGGAAGGACCACCGCCTATGACGGCGATGCGCCTGCCCGTATCGGCATTGCGCGCAAACACCGGCACCTTATCGGCTGTCAGCTGGTCCACGGCGAACTTTTTAATTCCGCGGATGTTAACAGGAGCGTCGATAAGCGTGCGGCGGCAACGAGCCTCACAAGGATGCTCGCAGACAAACGCGCAGGCCGTTGGGAACGGGTTGTCCTTGCGAATCATGTTGATAGCGTCCGCGTAGCGGCCTTCTCCCGTAAGCGCGATATATGCAGGAATGTTTACGTGAGCTGGGCACAACGCCTCGCACGGCAGCTTCTGCTCAACTTCGGCGGTGCACAGGTGGTCTTTCACATGGCTTTCGTACTCACTGGCGAAAAGCTCAAGACCAACAAGCACGTCGCGGCCAGCCTGGTATCCGATAGCGCAGTCGCTGGTGTCGGCAACCATCTGCGCCATGGTGCGCAAAAAAGCCAGGTCTTCTTCGGTGCCTTTGCACTCCAGTATTTTCTCGAGCAGCTTGCGCAGTTGCGGAATGCCGTCACGACACGGCACACATTTGCCGCACGTTTGCACTTCCGCCGCTTTCAGCAAGCTGACCTGGACCGATATCGGACAGCTTCCCGGCGGTGTTGCTTGCACGCGGCGTACGAAATCGTCCAAGCTGCCCGCGATCTTACCGTCCAACTGCGGGCCGGTAGTCAGCGAGATTACTCCCATTTTTCCACCCCTCTCTTTTTCTCGTTCCCCTTCGCGCATAAGGATAAGGGGTATTTGCCTTAAAACGGGCGTGATTTTGATATTTAATCTCTCAATATTTTTTGGATACCTCAACATCAAGCCTTCCGCACACGAATAGCCGATGCGCGCAAAGGCATCTGAGACAAATTGGCATGGCTGGCCTTGGGGCTAAAGGCAAAGGAAGACGGCGAATTTTCGTTCAGCGTGACGCTGAGAGTTCGTTGCAAGAGTAGGCTCCACCTGAGGTCAAGAGAGCAGGCTTCACCTGAGGCAAAATGCACAAGCGCAGGTAGCTTTGACGCTACCTGCGCTTGTGTCATAGCTTTAAAACGGCGCCGCTTACGCCTACCGCGCGCTTGTGCTAGTCTTCGAGAATTTCCTCGATAGCGCCCATGGGGCATGCCTCAAGGCAATCTTCGCATGCGATGCAGGAATCCTCGTTAACTACCTCAACCACGCCGCGCGTTACCTCAAGAACCTCCTGCGGGCACGCATCAACGCAGATGCCGCAACCTACGCACTCTTCTTCGTTAATCTGTGGATGGGACATGATATCTCCTCTCGTTACACCCCAAGCAATTTGAGCTGCTTGCGCTGCCTCAACCGCACAGCCGCGCAACGAGTGCGGAGCTTGTGGCTGTTTGGGCTGCAAAGAGGCTTACATGCGCTCAGCGATTTTCTCTCTGTGCGCAAGATACCATGTAACGCACGAAACGCAATAAAAAATTGGTAACTTTTCGCTAACGTGTATGCAGGGCACCCGCAACAAGGCGGCCGCCTGCACACGAGTAGCACCATTTAGCAAATGCGCGGAAGCTGCTCGCCCACCAGCATGTCCAAAATGCGCTTGCTGCCAAAAGCCGTGCGCAAATACACCTTGGGGCCGCGCTCGGGATCGCATGCCGCAACCTCGCCGATGATTGCAGCGTCAGCGCCATACTTGTTGGCCTTCATGGCCGCAAGGGCGGCATCTGCCTGGTCGGCAGGCACAACGCACACCATTTTGCCTTCGTTGGCAACCTGCAGCACATCGTAGCCCAGCATGTCACACGCGCCCAACACCGCATCTTTCACCGGTATGCTCTGCTCTTCCACCAGCATGTCTACCTGCGATTGATCGGCGAGCTCGTTCAGGGTTGACGCAAGACCACCGCGCGTGGGGTCACGGAAGCAGCGCGTTTGGGGAGCAGCTTCCAGCACTTCGGCAATAAGATGATTCAGCGGGGCCGCGTCGCTTTCAACGGGCGCGTCGAACGACAGTGATTCGCGGCAGCTCATAATGGTGATGCCATGATCGCCCAAGGTGCCCGTAACCAGGATTTTGTCGCCTGGTTTGCAATGAGCGCCCGAAAGATTGACTCCTTCGGGGATAAAACCCACGCCCGACGTGTTGATGAAAACGCCGTCGCCGTGACCGCGATTGACCACCTTGGTATCGCCCGTAACCAAATGCACCCCGGCTTCAGCTGCGGTTTCGGCCATGGTCGCGCAAATTTTCTTGAGGTCTTCAATGGGATAGCCCTCTTCAAGAATGAACCCGCAGCTCAAATATTTAGGAACCGCACCCGACGTGGCCACATCGTTAACCGTGCCGCATACCGCCAATTTACCGATGTTTCCGCCTGGGAAGAAATGCGGCGTAACCACAAAGCTGTCGGTGGAAAAGGCAATGCGCTCACCAGGTGCCGGCGCGGGCAAAGCCGCCGCATCATTTCCCTGGGCAAGTTCTTCGCCAGCATAGGCAGCAAAGAACACTTCGTCGATGATGCGTTTCATCATGGTGCCGCCAGAGCCATGTCCCAAAAGAACCTGCGTATCCATGAACTGTTCCTTTCATTTGCGCACAGGCGTGTCACCTGCGCTAAAACTTTCTTTTGGCCAACTGCGCTGCGTTTTTTCCCGTGCGTTTAGCCGTTTGGCTGCGCTGTTTTGTCCAACCGTGCTGCGTCTTTTTGCACGCTCTCGCTGTTTTGGCCGTTTTAGCTGCGCTGTTGCGACCGTTTACACGCCACGCAATTAGCCACAGCCAAGCAAGCGCTTACAGCTGCGTAATTGGCCGCGCCGCCAGCCAAGTTATTAATGCGTATGATGATGCCCCGCGTGAGTGTGGCCTGCCGCATGACTGTGGCTGGACGCATGCCCGCGATTCACGCTGTACGCGTTACCGCGGTAAGCCGACGAAAGGCTGGCTTCCTCGCTAGGCGTAACCGTTGTGGTAACCAGTCCGCCGTTTTTAACGCCCTTCGTCCCCAGGATAAGGTTCGCCAAATCGTGCACATCGGTTGTTTCGCCGCGCAGAATAATCACCTCGAGGCAATATTCTTCATCAAGGTGAACATGCGTCGAGCTAACCACCATGCCGAAATACGAATGCTGAATGGTGTTGAGCTTTTCCTGCACGTCAGACTCATGATGGTTGTAAACAATGGTAAGCGTGCCCATGACAATGGCGCCCGGCATCTCGCACTCATCAGCTACCAATGCCTCGCGAACCAAATCGCGCACGACTTCGCTGCGGTTTTTTGCCAAACCACGCCGCGCCACCAGCCGGTCGAACTGCATGAGCAGGTCTTCCGGCATGGCCACGGAAAAGCGCATCAATTCGTTTTTCATTGCAAACCGTCTTGCTTATATGAGATTGACCTGCACGTTTGCGACAGCTTCGGCGTCGTCTTCAATTGCGTCCTTAGCATCAGAGAGCAAAGCGCGCACGGTATCGAGCTGCGTCATAACGCTGTGCAACTTGTCGCCGACCGTCGCCAAACCGGCGTCTTCCGCCGCATGCGCCATGTTGTGGGCCCAGCGGCGCTCCACCTTGATGTGGTCGTCAATCATTTCGATCATCTGCTCAAGTTGGCCCGTGTTCACTCCATTAGTGCACATAATGTACCTTCCTTCTATGCGACTGATTGGTATCATAATCCTTGGTCAAAGCATACTGCACAATAGCAAAAGGCGGTGTGAAAATTACGCTTAACGGTAACATTTACGAGGTTTCGCTCCAACAGACCCATGATCTGTTCGCGCCCTACATTAGCGGAGCCGACTACGGCCTGGTTGTTGCAATAGGACAAACGTGGCCTCACGAAGCTTCCCATACCGCAATCGAAAACTCGTTGCGCGCGCTTGGTTATGGCACCAAGGCGTGCACATATATTGCTATCGCCCCGCCAAATAGCGACGGCACGAGTCCGCTTGACGCGCAGGCGCTGTACACGCTTATTGAAGGGCTCGACCCCGTGTGCATTATTGTCCTCGATGAACCATCGGCCCAACTCGTGAGCACCGCCTACCGCCATCCGTTGCGCACCAATACGCCCGTGCGGCTTTTAGGGCGCGACGTGGTTGTGTTTGGCGACCTTGAAGAGCTCATAAGCACACCCGAAGGAAAGCAGCAAGCATGGGCTTTGCTTAAGACACTCCCAAAGTATTCAAGCTAGAACTTATTTGTTACCTCGCGTCTTGTTTCTCTCGCTATTGCCAACGATGCGCTTCGCTTAACCGCAGATGCCTGGGGCTTTTTTCTAATTGCCCCTTGTTTTTCACATGTTTAAGGGTACTGTTAATGTAATTTGTCATTTATTTATTTCGATGATGCTTTTTCTCAACTTTGCTATAATTCAGGCGCCTATAGATTGCGCAGGTCATGCGCAATGGGAATAAGTGTTACCAGCGTTTTCTCAAGTATTGAGTTCAGCGCCCGTCAAACGTGAGGTGTGTTATGACCCGTCATGCGGGAATCACGAGCCAAGAAACCAAAGAGAACATCTTGGCAGCGGCTGCGGAGGAGTTCGCAGAGAAAGGTTACGATGATGCTTCCCTACGCTGCATATGCGGAAAAGCACATGTAACAACAGGAGCTCTCTACTTTTTCTTCGATAACAAAGAAGACCTGTTCCGCAACGTAACGGAACCGGCATTCGAGGAAATTCAAAACCTGTCCATAGACATCTTGACCAAGTTTTTGGAGTACGACGAAGAATCTTGGGATGAAGATGAGCTTTCCAACTTGATGGCCGACCGCGTAATTGCGCTGCTTTCCGGCGAAGGAGCTGCGGCGTTGTCGCTTTTGCGCGATTTGAGCCATCCCACGATCATCGACCGCAGTCGACAGGCAGCGCGACGCATCGCCGAGCTTACCTATCAGTACATGGATCAGTTCCACAAGATTGACCATGAGCTTCTTCCCGCTGAGGATCCCGCGTTTTACTGGGTTGCCCAAATTCAAATCGATTCGTTCGCGCACCTTATCCAGTTCGCTGACGACGAAGAGATGCTGCGTCGTCAAGCGCGCCTTGCGATACGATTTGTGTGCGGTGGCCTGGGAGCTCTCGCAAAACCCGGACACAGCAAATAACAGCAGCGGCACAAAACTTCGCATGGCACCGCTTGCCGGCAATCGTTGATGTGCCTGCCAGCAAGCGCATTTCAAGGAGGCGTTATGGGGTTCTCTGAAACACGGCTTCACGACCTCCATTGCCACCTTGATTTCATAAACAACGCGCTCGAAGTTGCCGCCGACGCAGCAGCGGCGGGTACGCGCATATTCGCAACCACCGTGACCCCGCTGGGCTATCTGCAAGCTCACATGCATTTCGCCACGGTCGAAAACGTTGCGCTTGGCTTGGGGCTTCACCCTTGGTACCTTGCGCAGTCGGCAAATATCAGAAACCAGCAGTTGGAGCTGTTCGCCAACGTTTTGCCCAGCACTTCCTTCGTTGGAGAAGTTGGCCTCGACCTAGGAAAAAAGCAACTGCCACGCGCGCAGGAACAAATAGAGGCCTTCACCGCCATTGCAGATCAATGCGCCCGCGCAGGATCAAAAACCATTTCGCTGCACTCCGTAAAAGCAGCAGCCGAAGTTTTGGACATCCTCCAGCATACGGGCGCGCTCGATACGTGCACGTGCATTTTCCACTGGTTCTCGGATTCCAACGACATACTTCACCGCGCCATTAAGGCTGGCTGCTTTTTTTCCGTGGGACCGTTCATGGCCGCCTCCAGACGAGGACGCGAGTATTTGAAGGTTATCCCCGTAGAGCGCATGCTGCTTGAAACGGACGCGCCGCCCACAATGGGTGAGAGCTCTACGCGCGATATTGTTACCGGCGAACCGCGCACGCCTTATTCATATGAGCTGCTGCGTGATGGGCTGGTTAATGCAGCGGAGGTAATTGCGCAGGTTAAAGGGCCCGAAGCGCTTGAGGTAATTGCGAAGACGTCCGAACGGTTGCTCTGCAGCGGACAACCGTGCGCCGGCACACTTACACGCTGAAAACGCCGCCTCGCACAAAACGATTGCGAAAGAAAAAAGGCGGTCGGCAACGTTATTCAATAGCCTTTTTGGCAAAGGGCCAAAGCAGCCGCGCGGAGGAAACGTACTCAGTAACAAATGTTTTACAAAATGCGTGATGGATTCTCGAATCGATTGATATTCAATAGACGCGTCGCATTACGGTGCTATAATTTGTTAGCTACCAGTTCTAATGAACAAAAACCAACCATAGGAGGATGGATATCATGAAAAAGCTGGACGGTGCAAAGTTTGACGAGATCATCTACGATGACGGCGATCCTTGCCTGGTTATGTTCACCCGCAAGAGCTGCCATGTGTGCCAGCAGGTACACCCCAAGCTGGAGGAGCTCGCTGCTGACGAGGACTACAAGGGCAAGTTCGGCTTCTACGAGGTAGACGTCGAGGAGCAGGGCGACCTGTTCCAGCGCTTCTCCCTGAAGGGCGTTCCTCAGGTTCTGTTCTTCAACGACGGCGAGTATGTTGGCAAGATGGCCGGCGAGAAGGACATCGACGAGTACGCTGACAAGATCGAGGAGATCGTTGGCTAACTTGCAGCCTTAAGCTGAAGTTGCAAAAGCCCCCGATTTTCGGGGGCTTTTTTGTTGCTGGATGCAGGCAGCGGGTTAAGGGGCAAAATAGTGCGCCCTTTAACCCTGGGCAGGTAAATCCAAACTCGCCACCATCGAGCAAACGCATGGCTTATAGGAGGTAGGTGCGCCTCCCTAATACAAGGTGGACTGGAAACATCTGTTTCCAGTCCACCTACCGAGATTCACTTCAGCCAGCCAGCACTTATTTAGCTGAGTCTTTCACGCGCAGCTTACGCTTGGATGTCCTTTGCGCACGCCCACAAATAGTGGCGTCCATTTGCCGACGTCATCTGCTTTGCACGCCCTATCAGGCATTCTTTCTTAAGCGCAGGCTCGTCCACCATCTCCAGAAGCTGCAAAGCAAGCTGATACTCTTTGTTGTCCATGCACACACGGATGCGCTCCATAAGCTTGTCTTCGCCAATAAGGTCAAGAAGCGTTTCCTGATAGTTTTTGTTGCGCACGGGCATAAGAGCCACGGGGTCGCCATCAAACCAGCCCACATAGCCAGCGTAAATACCCTTTACGCTCCATTCCACCGTGCCGTAGCATTCTTGAAGGCACGGGAGGTTCTTCCATTTTTCGGGAAGCTGAACAGCGGCAACAGCCTCGTCAACCGGCATGCATTTGTTAATGCACTCAAGCGTTTGCATGAGCACATATTCAATCGCATCGCGATAGGTGCCCACTTGCTCCTGAATCAACGACGCCCCAATAAGGGCCTTTGAATGGCCGGGCAGCAATACTTGAATATCGTGGTCCAGAATGCGCGTGAGCGAATCTACCCAGGTAGCTATATCACGATAATTGGTGCCGCGAATGGCATAGAGGTTAGGCCAGCAGGCATAGTAATTGTCGCCGCTGCACATTACCTGGTCATCGGGCAGCCAAACAAAGATTTGATCGTCGGTTTCACCAGGAGCACGAACCAACTGAAAACGCACGCCATCGATAATTCGATCAACGCGATTCTCCTCGTTGTAAATGGTAGTAGGCGCAACTACGTCAGGTGTTTCACGGGAAACATCTTCGGGGTCGAGTGCACCAAGACCCAGGCTCAGCGCTTCTTCAGGCGTGAGACCCGCACCAAACTGGCGCAGCCCACGTTTACCAAGAGCAGTTGCGATGCGGTCGTAAAACGGAAGCGGCGTATTCACTGGCGTGAAGCCAATTATTTCAGAAAGCGTTTGGCGTGCTGCGCCCGAACCGCCCATATGGTCAATGTGGCTATGCGTATAAATAAGTGTCTTGACTGGCTTGTCAGTGATTTTTGCCAGCTCAGCGTACGCTGCACGTGCATTTGAGGGCTTGCTGAAACCATCGATCATAATCACCGAGGAATCGCCGATGATGGCCGTGGCATTAGAGGCGCCAAAACCGCTGAAGAAGTAGATGCGGTCGTTAACCTTGAGCATTTTCTTCTCGGTATTGAGTTCCGTGACATATTTCAGGACTTCCTCGCCCTGCAGGTCTTTGAATTCCATGACTTCCTCCCTAGATAACGTGCGGTGAGCATTATCCCACAGGCGCCAGCCACCGCGCTATCAAGTGCAAACTGTAGCCACGCTCATGTCACCTGCTCTGCAAGAAGCAAACATTCTTTCAAGAATGATAGCAACGATAGAGACAAGAGTGGGTGTGCGGTTTATGCGCAACAATTGAGCTTGTTGCAAAACGAACAACACCACGCAGATTGAAGGCAAAACGCCAAAGGCGCCTTAACAATGGTCTAAGGAACGCTGCGTTCGCACGCGTTAAACGCTATCCCTCGAAGCTGTTCACGAACTCAATGAGGTCGTTGCGCGAGTGCACGTTGAGCTTGCGGTAAGCGTTTTGCTGGTGATAGCGAACCGTGCTGTTGGAAACGATGAGCTTGTCGGCAATGTAGGCACATGAGAAGCCTTGCGCGGTAAGAAGCGCAACTTCGGTTTCGCGGGCAGTAAGCTGGTACGCTTCGCCTATTGCTTCTACGCGAAGTTTCATCTGCTCTACGGGGCTCAGCGCGGGTTCGGGCTCGGACGCCGGAGCTGGCTTTTGCTCCTGTACGGGCGCTTGCCGTTGAACGGCGGCGGCTGGTGGCTCCACCGTGGGCGCAGGTGCACTTGCGGGCGCCGCTGCACGCGCAGGCTTCGATGCGGGGGTTTGCGCCACGAAGACTTGTTCCGACGCTTGAGGAGCTTCCGGCATAGACGCATGAACGGCCTCGGGCTCAACGGGCGCCGTGGGCGTTTGCTCCGCAGCAGGCTCGGAGGCTAAACGCGCCGCTTTTTCGACATGCGGAGCACGTTCCGCGCGGGCTTTTTCGTCAACCTGCTGCGACAACGGACGCGCCAACGATTCCGTCGCGCTGATAGACGAACGGCTATCACGCGCCTCGTTTGCGCCGTTCACAATGGTAAGCAGCACGGCGCATGCCGCAAAAACAACCAGCAAGCCCACGGAGGCCACCGCCGCAGCGGCAGTGAACGCCTGCAAACCCTGCGGCAACGCCTGCGCTATAACAGCGCCCGCACTTGCAGAAAGCGCTGCGTTGGAAATCAGCAGCACACAGGCCGATAACGCCGCACGCGGAATGCGATCTTGCGACACACACGCGGGATACACCGACCACAATGCGTAGGAGGCACCAAGCGCCGAAGCGGTTGCGGCCGCATGGGCAAGCTCGTCGGCACCGCGCATGAACAACAAGGCGATAAGCGCCAAGACAAACAGCGCAAACGACGGAATCCAAACGTTTTGCTGGGCAGCTTTCCCACGCAGAAGCAGCGCAGCGGTACCTGCCGCACAGGCAAGCGTAAGGCCAAGCGAAAGCGGAGCATCGCCCGCAGTTGGCACGTCATAGTAGCGCCACTGCATAATCGCCAGCATTATTCCCGATAAAACCGAAATGGCCAGAACCATAACGACGCTGAACCAAGGCACGCGTGCGAGCTCTTGCGCACGCAGGCGGCCGTCAGCTTTGCAGGTGGCCAGGTCGGGATCGATGGAAAATACAGCCATTCCGCTCACGAATGCGCACATTACCGCAATCACAAGCACCATTGAGGAATCGGCCATCGAAGCCACAAGCAGCAGCGTTTCGGACACCAGATATGCCCCGAGGCCAACGTATGCGATGCGCTTTATAGCGTAGCTGGACAAGAGCATGATCCACAAATACGAGAGCACCGCAATGGCCGCACCACCGAACACGGAAGCAAATGAGCCTATCATCAGGGAGTTCTCAAGCGAGAAG
>JAZQAV010000028.1:0-5789 GCA_045545435.1 Eggerthellaceae bacterium
GAACCAGAACATGAATCGCGCCCTTGATGAACTGCGCACGTCCTATGAGCAAGCAGCAGTAACAACGGCTTCAAACGAAACCGCTTCTAGCTCTTCCGCCGAAAGCGCTGAATCCGCTTCCTCCAGTGGAAGCGCTGCGGCGACCGCCACCAGCAGCAACGTTTTCGTGGGCACCTGGACGGGAACGCACACGGGAACCATGTCCCAAGAGAGCAGCTATCGTTGCTACGGCGGCCAGGAAAATCCTATCGAGATAACCATTCAGTCGGTCGATAACAACGGAAGAATGAAGGTAGACGTCAAGCTGTGCTACCACGGTCATTCAGGTCGCGACCTTAACCGCGATGTTGCAGCATCCGAAGGTGATGTGATAGTCGAGCGCACCGGGCTTACCGCCACCCTTGTCAATGACGAATTCGTGTTGAACCTTGGCTCCCCTGAATCCAGTACCGAGAACATGATCGAGATAACGGGCAAACTTGATACGCAGTATTCCAATGCCGTTAAACTCCAGGTTGAGATGCGATGCCATTATCCCAAGGAGAACTCCGCTTACATACAGGATACTTTCTCGTTGAGCAAGCAGAGCAACGCGTAGCGTAATGTAAGGTAGCTGGTGTTTAGTAAATTCGCACAGCTCAGGCAAGCTGTGCGAATCTTTTAAAGCAACGCACCGTGTAGGAAAGCTTTTACAGCTTGAGATTTATGAAACCTCGAGCGCGAAGACGTCGGTTGTGGCATTGCCGTTGCAATAGCTGGTAACCTGCGCTTCCATGGCGCCCTCGCTGTCGATTGCGCAGGCTATTTCCAAGCGCGAATCTTTACCCGCAACGTCGCTTTCATCCAGGTTCAAGGTAAACCGTCCCGATGATAACGTGGCGGTTAATCCGCGATACGACTGCACCACATCGGCCGCGGATCCATCGATATCGCTTGTTTGCTGGCGACGACTATGACCATGGTACATTACCGTTACGTCGCAGGTAATTTTGCCAGTATCCGAAACATCGGTAATCGTGATTTCCAGAGGATGCTCCGAAGCTCCGAAGCACGCATAACTTTGGGATGTCTCTTTAAACGTAGCCGTCCAGCGTCCTACGGGATGCTTGGCAATGTCTTCGAGGGCAACCGTGGATGCTTTTGTGCCAGAAGATACGTTTGATCCTTGAGCAGCAGCAACGCTTGACCCGCTAGGATCAGAAGACGCATTGCCCGATGACAAAATGCCTTGCGACAGGGCAAATCCGGCATAGGCGCCTACACCGAGCAATCCCGCTAAAGCAAGAGCCACAACCGCTTTGCGCCCTCGGTTTGAAGCTTTCGTTTGCGGTTTAACAGCGCCTCTCGCCTGCGATCGTTTAGAAGAGCGCACCGATTGAACGTTGTTGTTTGGCGCTGCATAGGAGCCCATAGGGGCGGTTTGCCCAATAGCTGGATAAGCGTTCCCGACTCCTTGTGTGGCAAGACGAACCAAAGGCTTTCCGCATGAAGAGCATATGCGCGCTTGCGCGGAATTGGGCTTTCCACATGAGAGGCAATAGACAACATTTGATGGGGTAGAGGCGCCGTTGTTTTGTTGAGCGACTCCGCCACGCTGCGCATAGGTGGCACGCGAAGACGTCGTCTGAGCGACAGCGCGAGTGTTACCCTGCGGTTGCCCCGTCGGCACCGGAGATCTTTTGTTGCTTGCACCTTGCTGCTGCCCGTTTGCGCGCACGCGGGAGAGCGGGTTCGACATGTCAATTTTAATGTCCGACTGCGCATCAACATCGAAAGCCGATTTATCGAGCTCCAAAGGCTTCAACCCGCGCGACAATCGCTCCCTGTTGGTTTGATATTGATCCACATAGTAGTCAAGCATTCGATAAAGCGCATACGAGCTGGGCCTATCGCTTTGCAGCGGCTGAATTCCCTGCATGATGATGTTAGCCAATTCGCGCTCGATGGTCCCTTGCGCAAAACCGCAATCTTGCGGCTTCTTTTCCATCTTCAGCAAGAATTCGGAGTAGTATCCATTTTCGCCTGAAAGATCGAATGGCTTTTTGCCGCAAAGAAGGAAATACAAAACGGAGCAGGCCGCATACACGTCAATTTTGGTTGACATGCGAAGCTCCGCAAGATTTGGCAGGTCGTTCGTGAGCATCTCCGGCGGTGCGTAATCGGCGGTAGCACCACGCAATATATTGGTATAAACCGTAAAAGAGCCGTCGGTTTGCCGCATAGTTGCCGCCGAACCAAAATCGATGAAGCACAAATCGAATGCGCCTTCTTTTGCCTGCTGCTCGAGCGATTTCTCATGAGTGCGCACCATGATGTTGGCGGGGGAGATGTCCCGGTGCACGAACAGTTCGGTTTGATACTCAAGACGTGAAAGCAAATGGAAAATGTCTCTGCCAATGCGCGCTACGGTGAGAGCACCCATGCGCGTACCGCTCGCATCTACCGAAAGCTCCGAAATCGCGTTCGAAAGCGAAACGCCCTCCACCCATTCCATCACGATGGCTGGCGTACCTTCCACCAAACCGTAGGCATGAACTTTTACGAACCCGCGAAAGCTGCTGAGCTTGCAAAGCGTTTCATACTCTTCGCGAAACGCGCGCGTACGGCTTGATAGCTCGCGCTCGTACGTTTCGTCGGTCACGAAATTCGAACGCTCGGGCAAGAGCATTTTCTTGAGCGCCAGAGAGTCACCCTTTACCGTGTAGACATGAAAGATTTGCCCGAAACCACCGTGACCGCGTTCGTTCCCGTCTACCAACAGCGTCGCAAAGTTTCGGATTAGCTTTTCCGTAGGAATAGAAAACGGAAACTCAATTTCATCGACTTTTATAATCTTGCGCTGTTGTTGCATTGTGCTGTTTTCGATGTGTTCCACGAGATGCCATGCCGCCTTGCTTACATCTTGTTGGGCCCAAATATCTAGAACTAAATTTTAAAACATATTGCGATGTCATAATCGTCAAAGTAAGAGTTTTGAACTTTTACTTCTCATTCAAATTTGTTGCGCAACCACAACAACGCATCGGTGTTCTATACTGTGAGCATACCAAAAGCGGTAGACAATACACCACGTGAGCGCATGAGCCACGAACGTTGAAAGGCAGAGATCATGGGATTCTTGTATAACGTTTCGAGGACCATCAACAAGGGAACGGCAGCTGGCGAGCGCACCTTGCGCGCCACGCAACTGCGCAAACAACTGAGCGACCTCACGAAACAGCGCCAAAACCTTGCCGCGCAATTAGGCGCAACGCTGTATGAGCAAACACGGGAAATGCCTGAGTTTACTTCCGGCCGCGAATCTCTGTACAACGGCATTGCGAACATCGACACGCAAAAAATCGCCATTGAAGCAGAAATCGCGCAACTTGAGCAGGCCGCCGTCGATTCTGCCACCCTTACCTGCCCGCGTTGCGGCGCGCGCGTTGAGGGAACCGATGCATTCTGCAGCGGCTGCGGAATGTCCATTGCTGATATCAAGGCAAGCTACGCGCAGCCTGCACCAGCGGCAGCACCTGCTGCAACGTGCCCCAGTTGCGGAGCGCCCATTAATGCGGGTGACGCGTTCTGCATGGCATGCGGCCAAAAGCTGTAAGCACTTAAGCGAACCGCAACAATCAATCTAATCTGGAAGGTGTGCCAGACATGGCTAAGTTTTGTACGCGCTGCGGAGCCCCGCTTGAAGAGGGGATGCGCTTTTGCACGAAATGCGGATCGCCTGTTGGCCAGGCTGCCGGACGCGACACGTCGGGCATCGACCGCATGGTAAACGAGGTGCCGTCCTCATCTGAAACCGCTCAATACCGTGCGGCGTCGGAAACAAAAATCGCCATGAATGCGCCAGCTCAAACGGCGCCAACCATGCAAATGCCCGCCGCTAACCCCCAAACGCAGGCTCCTGCGTACGCTGCGCAACCCACCTATAACTTCACCGAACAGAACAAGCCCGCAGCACGTAGTGGTCTTTCCGGTGTTGCAAAAGCTGGTATTGCAGCTGGTGTCATTGTTAACATTGGCGCTTTAGCGGCAATTCTCATTGTCATGCATCCTTGGGATCAAAGCTCACCTGCATCAGCTTCAAGTTCAGCAAATGCATCCGCGCAAAGCTCCAGCGAGCGATCATCCGCGTCGAGCGCATCATCTAGCGCGAGCAGCTCCGACACCAGTACACCTCGTTCAGAAAGCAGCACTTCGACGCTCAGTGACAGCGAGGCGAAGGCAACGCTTTCCACCACGCTCAGCCAGATTGACGCCTTCAACACGCGCGTCGCAAATATTGCTACCGATTACAATGCGCATATTTTGGGAAGCTCTACCGAGCGTCAAAATGGCTACAACAACGCGACCGCTCTCATGCAGGAGATAGATACGCTGCGCACATCCATCAAAGCACTTTCAATACCCACGAATTCACGCTACTTTGAAGCCTGGTCTTTGGAATGCCGTCTGCTTGACGATCTGTACAATCGCATTTACGTCATGCAAAAAGGATGGGAACGCTCACTGAATTCCAATGACGCCGATTACATCAACGAATACATTGCGGCCGATAACGTCAATGGAATCAATCGCTATAAAAGCGATTACGACGAAACGCGACCCAAAGTTTCAATCCCCAATTAATGTTGCGCAACATATTTCGCAATGCGTTCACTACTATGTAATCAACGGAAAGCCGCAAGCCAAGTTCCAAATGCAAGATAAATCATCAGGCATCAAAGATTTGGCAGCGCGCAAATGTGATAGTTGCTCTATACTAAAAGTTAGCATGCAAGCGAGAAAGGATTCATCATGTTCTGTCCTAAATGCGGTGCTCAAAACGACGATAACGCCACATTCTGTGGCGAGTGTGGCGCAAGCCTCGCAAAGGCACCCCAACCTCAACCGGCGCCTGCTCCGCAGGCCGCACCAGCCGCCGCTCCGTTCAACCCTGCACCCGCGGGCAACAAAAAGCCGGGTATGCTCAACGTTAAGTTGATCGCCATTGTAGCGGTTGCCGTAGTTGCACTGATCATTGCTGCGGTCGTCATTATTCCCAACGCGCTCAATGGCGGCGATGCCGGAAAGCTTAAGATCGACAACCTGCTCAACGACAACAGCACCCGTGTTTACAACACGATCAACGGCTCCGAGACCGCAAAGTACTCGGGTTCCACGGTTTACGTCAGCAACAAAGAATTTGCCGCACTTCTTAAGCAGTACAACGACAATGACCTTGATTACGAAGAGTTTGCTGAGGAAATTTCCAAACTCAACAAGGAATGCTGGTTCTATCGCGTTCTCGACAAGAAGGGCGAAGAGCTTGCCAAGAGCGGCATCAAAGACGGCAAGGATGTCTCTGCAGTTAACGCTGTTGCGTTTGTAGTTAACGCCAACATGAGCGCTGAGCAAGTTGCCAAAGAAGTACAGCGCTTCGTTGCACTTGACAAGCTTGCAGTTGTTTCGTCTTCCTCCGGCTACTACAGCGGCGCCGGTTACGGCAAATCCACCCTCGTTGAATTCAGCTGCTCCGAGATGGAAAGCGACGTATACGTCATCAGCATCCGCGCTTACTCTCTGAATGAGTACCGTGATATCGACGAAGAGCTTGACGACCTTAAGAAGGAGCTGGAAGACCTCAATACCTCCGAGTACAAAGATTACTACGTCAAGTAATTAGCGCACCTTGCACAAAGCGGCAATCGAAACAACGTGCCGCATGAGCCAGAACAAAAAGTGCCGCTCCTATTTGGAGCGGCACTTTTATTATTATCTCATTTCCGATTGTAATAAATTGGCGGTGCGGGTAT
>JAZQAV010000029.1:0-11879 GCA_045545435.1 Eggerthellaceae bacterium
AAACATCAGTGCGGAGGCAAGCACGGCAATCGCGATCAATCTTTTCATGCAGTTCTCGCCTCCTAAGCAGCAATACATATTCTTTTACGCCAGATTCTTTCCAAAAAACGACTCCAGCTTGTCGAAGGGAATAGCCTCGAAGTTGTCATACAGGTCAACATGGCTTGCCCCGGGGATAATCATGAGCTCCTTGTTATCGCCGTTCAAAAGCTCGAAAGCGCCCTCGCTAAAGTAGCGCGAATGAGCCTTCTCGCCGTGAACAAGCAGAACAGGCGCGTCAATTTCGCCAGCCATGGCAAGAATGGGCTGGTTCAAAAACGACATCGTACCCGTGATATTCCAGCCATCGCTGGAGTTGCCCGAACGTTCATGATAGCCGCGCGGCGTTTTGTAGTAAGCGTAATAGTCTTTCACGAAATAGGGCGCATCTTCGGGCAAGGGATCAACCACGCCACCCGCGCGAACGTACGAACCGCTCGCATAATCCGCGGTGCGCTGGGCTGCCCACACTGCGCGCTGCTGGTCGCGCGCCTCTTTGTTGTCGGCACTGCCAAAATAACCTTCACGCGCCACACGCGACATATCGTACATGGTCATAGCAGCCGTGGCTTTAATACGCGGATCAAGCGCAGCCGCATTGATGGCCATACCGCCCCACCCGCAAATGCCAATGATGCCAATGCGCTCTGCGTCAACATCATCACGGCAGCTAAGGTAATCAACGGCGGCCATGAAATCCTCGGTGTTGATATCGGGGGACGCCATACGACGCGGCTGCCCGCCGCTTTCGCCGGTAAATGAGGGGTCGAAAGCAATGGTGAGGAAGCCACGAGCCGCCATTTCTTGAGCGTACAGGCCACTGGATTGCTCTTTGCATGCGCCGAACGGGCCGCTTACTGCAAGAGCGGGAAGCCTGTCTTGACCGTTCGTCGATGCCGCATTCGGTTTGTACAAATCGGCCGCAAGCGTAATGCCGTAGCGATTCACGAACGTGACTTTGCGGTGGTCCACGCGCTCATCCTGCGGAAATACCTTGTCCCAGTTTTGAACAAGCTCAAGCTCTTCGGTCTTCATCATGATGCTCTCCTGTCTTTTGATTCTCGCGCACTAACACCTGTGCATGCGCGGAAATATCACGTTACCGAAACAAGCATAAGGCGCTTGTCGATTAATAGCTAATACTTATAATGTAAATTGTTATATGCCTCATAAGCATGGTTATATCCTTATTCGCCCTTGCTAAAGTGAAAGGCCCTCGCTCATGGAATTGCGAACCTTGCGTTACTTCCTTGCCGTTGTGCAGGAAGGAAACATCACGAATGCAGCAAAGCGCCTCCATGTGACGCAGCCAACGCTTTCCCGCCAATTGGCCGACCTGGAAAAAGAACTGGGACGGCAGTTGTTCACACGGGGTCATGCGGGCATTGTTGCCACCGAACACGGCGTGATGCTGGCCAAATATGCGGAATCGATCATCGACTTGGCCGAAAAGGCCGAGGCGGACATATCGCTGCCTGCGAAAACGGTTTCGGGCAGCGTGCATATTGCCGCCGGCGAAACAAAAGCCATGCGTTTTCTTACCGAGGCCATGGCGCACGTGCGCGTGGAATATCCTCAGGTTGATTTTCAGCTGTACAGCGGAACAACCGCTGAATTAATGGACGGCCTGGTGCGCGGTCAGTACGATTTCCTACTTGAATGCGATATGCAACCCCACGTGAACTTAAACGTGCTCGAGCTTCCCGACCCCGATGTGTGGGGGCTTGTCGTAACGCGCGACGACCCGCTTGCAACGCGCGAATATATTACGCCCGAGGATATCTTGGAGCGAAAACTGATCACGTCACGCCAGGGCGTCAAAGTGGGTCCGCTGCACGATTGGCTGGGACCTCACGCCAACGACATCGATGTCGTGGCCACCTACAGCCTGGCCATGAACACCAAGTGGCTCATACGCGCAGGGTTCGGCGTGGCGCTCACCTACGACGAGCTACTTACCACCAGCCAGTCATCCGACTTGGCGTTTGTCCCCCTTATGCCGTGCGTTGAGTCACGCCACGGGCTCGTATGGCGAAAATCGCTGCTCACACGACAGGCGCAAGTGTTCCTCGACGCCGTGCGCGCCGTGGTGAAGTAGCACGCGATACGCATCAGCAAATTGCGCTCAAGCAATTCGCCTTTGCGCGAGCCGCGCGAGCATTCTCGCTTTAACAAGCCTTAACAGGCAAACCCCGGCGGTTCGCTGCGCCTACGGCATGAACGGTTTTGCAATTTTCAGGGCCGTCTTCAATCCAGGCGGCTCGAGGCGACGACGTGCCTCGGCAAGACGGGCGGGAATGTCGATATGCTGGGGGCATTTCTTAACACAGGCACCGCACCCGATGCAGCTGCTGGCCAACCGCGGTTCGTCGCTGGTTACGCCAATGCTCAGCATGTAGTTGAAGAAGCCCGTGTGCCATTCCAGGGAGTACGTTTGGTTGTAGGCAGCAAATATCGAAGGGATGGAAAGCCCCTGCGGACAGGGCATGCAATAGTTGCAGCCCGTGCACGGAACGCGGAAGCTCTCCTCGAAGGCCGCTTTGGCCTCTTGGATGGCAACGCGCTCGGTCTCGGTCATGGAGTTGGGAGCGGTTTCGCTTGCGATCGCGCAGTTCTCCTCCAACATTTCGTTTGAGTTCATGCCCGAAAGCACCACCGTAACGTCGGGCTGGTCAAACAGCCAACGCAGACCCCATGCCGCCGGCGTGCGACCCGGAACCGCCGCCTCAAATGCTTTGATGGCGCCTTTGGGAAGATTGGACACCAAGCGCCCACCCAACAGCGGCTCCATGATAACGACGGGGATGCCCTTAGATGCCGCCAGCTCAAGGCCCTCGCGGCCCGCTTGATAGTGCTCGTTCACGTAGTTGTACTGAATCTGGGCAAGGTCCCAATCGTACGCATCTATCAACGTGCGGAATTCGGCCATGCCGCCATGGAACGAAAAGCCTATGCGGCGAATGGTACCGCTTGCTTTCTTTTGCGCGATCCACTCTTCGATGCCCATCTCAACCAAGCGCGCCCATTGATCAGCCGTGGTGACGTTATGGATGAGGTAATAATCGACGTAATTGGTTCGCAGGCGCTCCAACGATGTGTTGAACAGGCGTTCAACGTCATCGAGTGACTTGCACTTGCCATGAGGCAGCTTTGTGGCAATGTGAATATGCTCGCGCAAGCCGTTGCGCTCGACAATTTGCCCGAGCGCCTCTTCGCTGCCGTTGTATGCATATGCTGTGTCGAAGTAGTTCACGCCGCGCTCGAACGCGGTAAGCACCATGAGCTCGGTTTTGTCCATATCGATCGCAGCGCCTTTGCGCGGTAAGCGCATGCAACCCAACCCAAGCACCGATAACGTATTGCCCGAACGCTTGTCCAGCCTGTATTCCATAATGTCCCCCATTGGGCAGCGGTGCGATGCACCCCTTGCATCGGCTTACCCGTATATTCGCGTGCGATTATACCGTAGCGCAGCAAAGCCCAAATAAGAGCGCAAACAAGATGTCTATCAACTGTCATCTAACCTCAACGACTCGCGCCTTCGACCGATTTCCTAAAAACGCGCCACAGGCGCGTTTTTACCCTGCGGGCCGGAAATCCACCTCATCGGTTCAAATCCCCGTGAGTGCCCCGGACATGAAAAGGCCCCCGTTGCCGAGGGCCTTACAATTACGTGGTGGAGATGAAGGGATTCGAACCCTCGGCCCCCACGTTGCGAACTCCATTTCCGCAGGTCAAACGGTGTTTTTTGGTGTCTTTCACGTGGGATTTTCGGTATCTGGTGTAACCTGAATGAACACCGATGCACGGCGAATATCCCCGAAAATATCCCCACTTTTAGAATCAGCAAAACCAATAGAGAAAGAGAAAGTCATGCAAAACACCGATAATCTAGAATCAATGACAGAAGCGGTTGACAACTCCATCAACAACCACGTCCGCGCATACATGAACGATAACGGCTTGTCTTACGCGCAAATGGCAAAGCTGCTGGGAACCACGTCGCGCACTCTGAAACTAAAGCTAGAAGGTCGTTCGGCTTGGCGTATTTCGCATTTGTTCGCATTGTCTGATTTAAAGGGCGTGACGCTCGGCGAACTGCTGGGCATATAGCCATCAGGCCACACAACACAACAACGCCCTGAACGGCTCCTAAGCCTTCAATCCTGCGCATACGGCTAACTTACCGCGTGCGCCGTGCATCGCGTCTTAGAAGCGATTATGTGCCCTCGTTTGCAGGATATCGGGCGCAATCGCGGGAAAATGGAGCCTATCGGGGAGGGGTACTGCAGGCGGGAATAGTTTTCGTTGAGCTTCACATGGTCTTTCCGTCCCCATTCCCCTTAGTTGCCGAATGTGAAGAGATACTTGCGCGGGGAATAGTTGGCGTTGCTCCGTTCCGAACTTTTGCGAGTACCTATCCCCCCTTAATGTGTTGGCTCTCGCGGATGATTGCGTGGCGGGATAGTTGGCTCTCTCAGGTGTACAGAGAACGGGACACCCCTTGTGTTTCACGTGCTGTTGTCTGATGTGGAAAAGACACGGGCACGATTTACACACGCACGTTTTTCTCATGCGCAGGGGTGGCGGTTTGCCCTCCCGCCCTCTCTTTCTGCGCCTTTTCAGCATCAGCAGGATTAACTAGAGGGTGATTTCCGCAGGGGGCTTATTGTGGTTTATTGTGGTGTGGAATATTTCAAGTCTGGGGTCTGTGCCTAGGTGGCGTGCCTTTGACAGTTGGGCGGGGCATGCGCCCCCATGCCGCCCATGTATCAGGTCACGGGGCATTCTGTCGTTTTAGAGATACCGAGAAAAAACGGGCGGTGTGGAAAAAACGCGTCTGTCTAAAACGTCATATCGCGCCGGGTCTGTGCCACGATACCCACGGGGGGCACCATGCCCATGCCGAGAACGATGCCAACGTGCGCCTGTATCGCTTGGCGGTTTTTCGTTCGCAGCGCCTACCAGATTACCGCCTGGGTCTGTCATGTGCCTGTAGGGGGATACCAACCCACGCCCAACACAACGCCCTCAGAAGCGATTAAATGGCACGTGAAGCCCGTTTGACCGCATGGTGGAATTGGCTTCAATCCGTGAGTTTGGAAACGCTCACGACGCTTTAAATGCGTGGTTTCGCCGTTCCCATGACTGGGTGGTGGATGATTTCAACATGGGGGGGGCAAAAGAAAAGAGCCGCCATGATCGTGACGGCTCTATGGGTTATAGCTTTACGATGTTTTAACGGCAACCGATGGACGGATACACACTAGAAACAAGCTCGGACGGCTCCCCCGTGATTTGCGATATGCCGATGCGGGTATCTTCATCAAGCCAGTAATGAATCCTTTCAATTAAAAACACTGCATCCTTCATCGTTTCCCGTATGTCGCTATCAACCTCGTTGTATTTTTCCTTTCCCGAGATTGTGAAAAGGCTCTCCGCCGTATCGCGAAGCAATGTGCCAAGCGCCCTGTGCTGCGCGATGGTCATACCGTTAACGATGGTGCTCTCGGTGATGTTCGTCTGCATGATTTTCTCCTATCGTTCGTTGTTGTTGTTTTCGGCGGCATGCTTCGCGTTCGCTTCGTCCCTGCCGTCGTTCTTGCCGCATTCGTAGCCTTCGTTAAAGCCCGCCCAAAAATCGGCATTCAGGCCACATTGAAAAACGTCGTTCTGTATCTGCCCCAACTTGGCGCGGCCTTCGTCGGTTTCAAGAAACTTCTGTGAAAACACTGTTGGGCGGTAGGGGTCGCGCTTGTCGTTGGCGATTTCCTCCAAAGCCTTGGCGATGCGCTCCAATGTGTCAATCAAGTAGTGGTCAAGCATGGAAGTTTTCGTGCTCATTTGTTCTCCTGTTCAATTCGTGCTGTCGGGCGGCTCCCCTTCGGGGATACAGGCCACACAACAACAGCCTTCTTACATTTACCCGAACCCACGGCAAGCGGCAGGGGTCTGCAAGTGTGCGCTGCTTCGCGCACTTGCGTTCCCTTGCCCTCCCTTGGTAGGGGGTGGATGGAAATACACTCTATATAGGTTCATTTCCACCTACCCCCCCCTAAACCGCGGGCTAGGCTTGTTTTAGTGGCACGACGTAGCAAGCGTTTGCAGTCGATACGCGCCGCCAACCATCCAACTTGTCAATAACGGACTTGAGCTGCTTCTTGCTCCGCCCGTCCGCTTCTGCAACGGTGTCTATCGGTATGCCCTGTTCGTGGTCTGCCCTCTCCCAAAGGCGCGGCAGGATTTCGCGGGCAAGCCTGTTGTTTCGTTCGTCTGCCTTCGCCCTCGATTGCTCGCCCGACTTGCGCCCGCCGATTTGCGAACTCGAATACTCGGACAGCTCGGCCAGCATGCCCGTGTGGTCGCGTGTGTGGTGGCATGCCCTCGTTATCGGGTCGAAGGAAAAGAAGAGGTCGAATGTTTGGCTCTCGAACTCTCGCAGCGTGCAGTTGGCACGCCAAAGGCTCTTCACATTGGCAAGCTCGTTTTCGTGGTCTGCCGTCCAATCCTCGGGCGGGACAAGCTCCATGAGGTCAATAAGCGCATCGGGATAGCGCCCGAACACGCCCGAACCGCTGCCGCGATCTATCGCGCGGCGGTCGCTCGTTGTCCCCTTCGCGTGGTGGTGCGTGTAGAACATAGCGGCTCCCGATTCGCGCCCTACTCGGTCAACGGAGTTAACGAACTCCCTCACATCGCCCGCGCTGTTCTCATCGCCCGCCATGGCCTTGTAAACGGGGTCTATGATGATTAGCCCGAACTCACCCGACTTTATGCGCGTCATGAATTGGTTTTCCAAATCCTGCAGGGGCGCGGCGAACCCGCGAAGGTTCCACGGGATGAAGCCGTTCATTACCGTTTCGCGGTCTATGCAAAGGTAATCAGCGACACGCGCGACGCGGTGAAAGAAGCTCGGGGGGTCTAGCTCGAAGTCGATATAGAGCACGTTCGCCCTCTGGGTGGCGCAACCAAACCACGGTGTACCGCTTACCAACGCCAAACCAAGCTCAATGCTTGCCCACGTTTTGCCCGCCTTGCTATCGGCGGTCAACGTCATGGAATGCCCGCGGCGAAGTATGCCGCTTATCAGCTCGGGGGACAGCGGCGGCAGGTGGTCAACGTCCAACACTCCGAACGCGGGAAGGGGCTTAAAACCCGGTTGCTGTGGGCTGCATTTGCCCTGTTCGCGCCGCTCCCGCTCCCATGATGCGAAGTCTTGCGCCCCCATAGGCTCCGCGCTTAGAAGGCGCTGTGTGTGCCCTCCGCGGGTGACACCTGCAAGGCGCGTCAAACGCGCTGGGTTTCTGTTGGCTTCATCCACTGAGAAGCCCGCGGCCTTGCAAGCGTCGAAGAGACGCGCCACGCGCTCCGCGTAATGGGTCGCTCCGTCCGCGTCGATACGCGCCAATGCGTGAACCGACTTGCCGCCCGATCCGGTCATGCTGTCTATAGGCACGCCCAAATCCTGCAGGGTCGCTATCTGCTCGGGGCATGGCATTTCGTCGGATTCGAGAAGCGCGTAACGGTGGCGCACAATGTCCGTGTTCTTTCGGCCTTCGCCGTTCGTGGGATTCGGTACGAACCATGCGCCCGCTTCTGGGTTGTACGAGCTGCCAAGCGCCGCCGCCATGCTCTCGGATTCGGTGAATAGGTCGCGCCACTCCTGCGCCGTGCGTATCGTTCCCACTTCTACAGGTTGCCACTTGCCGTGATTGTCCTGCTTCGCACGGCAGACCACGCACACAAGGTCATCAGGAGCAAAAATCGCGGCGAACTGCGCGGCTGCTTGCTGGGTGTCGCTTATCTCGGGCGGTTTCGGCGGCTCGGGCTTCTGGGGGGTTGTGGCCTGTTCAACAGAGCGCCGGCCGCTCCATTTCCAACCGTGGTTTTTAGCCACGGCGAAGATGTAGGAGCCAACAACGCCGCCGCCGTGCTTCATCGTGCCCCATTTGGCGGTACACGAACCGCTGCCGCTTGCTTGGTATCGCTCGCAATCTAGACGGCTCCAATCATCCCACACGCTGCAGGGGCAACCAAGCTCGAAGAGACTAAACCCGATGTTGAGCCACGTCCGATAATCGAGCGTGCGCGGGTTAATCGCGTCGAGTGCGCTTTGTATTTCCTGCATGTCGGGCATTTAGGCCACATCCTCCGCGAAGTCGCAGCGTGCGCCGCGCGTCTCAATGTAAGAACGGTCTGCTGGGTGGTCTGTTAAGTGAAGGCGAACGAGCGCGGGCAGGTGGTTGTTGTTGTATTCGATCACTACGCCCGTTTTGCGGTAATGGCTCAAAATCGCTTGAGACATTGCATGTTGAGCGACGCGGGGCATGACCTTGCAAAACGAGTGGAGCGTGTCGGAAAACTCCGCGTAAACGCTCGGGTACGTTTCGCGAAATGCGCGTGCGTCGTTCATATCGGCAGCGCCCAACATGGCGCGTTTGAGGTCGCTTGCCGCTATCGTGGGCGGTACCTCGAAAAGCTTGCCCGTTTGACCAATCGCCACGTTTACGTTATCCGCGATGATTACCACGGGGGCGTGTGGCATGGTATCATTGATGCAAAGCGACGAACTAATGCTGCAGTTCGTTGCTATCTCGTTTCGCCCGTTGCGCTGTCCCTCGCCAAAGTGACCAGTGCAACGGGTTTCTTTGTCTTTAAGCATTGTCTTGCACCTCCTGATTGATGAAGTCGAGCATTGCGGATTTCGTCACGCGAACGCAGGTACCGATACGGATTGATTCAAGTTCGCCCTTTGCTATCAGGTTGCGCACGGTGCGCTCATACACTCCGAAATGCTGGGCTACCTCTGCGACGCTGTTAACGTCCTTCGCATCAGTGAAAAGTTCGAACGGCTTACCGCATTCTTCTGGGTCTTGCATGAGGATGAACTTTGCCATTAGTCCACCTCTTTAAACAGTTCGCTAACTTCGCCCGTCCAACCAATCGCCTTCGCTATACGCTCTGCGCTCCCGCCTTCGCGGAAAGACGGTGCTTGTTTGCCGTGGATGATGCGGCTAAGGGTCGCGGGGTCGATTTCCGCGCTGTCTGCAACTGCGCGAATTGTCGGACGTTCTGAAAGCAGTTTTTCAATCTTCAACATGGATAACCTCCTATCGAATAGGTTTGCTTGTTTCCTATATCGGCGGCGCACGTCGCTTATCCGTGCATTGCCCACCGTTTTTCAAGGTGCGTTTTCATGGCGCTTGACTAGCTTTGCCCTTGCAAGCTATCATTCGTCATGACTAGATAATAATTGGTAAACAAAGTATTAACTATTCAAAAAGTAAAGGTTTCAACTGTATGCAGACGAATTATTTACTTAGGGATGACAAGAGCCTTCTTAATGACAAACGAACGTTAGAGCGCATAAAGACTGAACTTGTCGAACCGTTGGCGCTTGAAATTGCCGATAAATACCCTGATTACCCAACAATGACGCTTGACGAAAAGCGCGACACGCTTTTAGAGGATTCATTCCAATACTTCGGGAAAGGCGATTACCTCTACTTTTGGGGAAGTATGGGCTTTTACAAATGGCTCGAAACTGATAACGGGGGTCGCGCTGTGATGGGCAACCATAACCGCGTTTACTCTGGTTACATTTTTGATGGGACATGGGAAACGCGCACGACGGGCGAACGAATTGAGGATTTGCGTTTAACGGAGTGTGACCCCTCCAACCCGCTATTCAGGCCACAAAACGCATACCACTTCTTAAAGTCGCACCCCGATCGCGACAAGCTCGGTTTCGCGTACAAGGTTTGCCTTATCGCCCACATAATCGAAAAGACGATGCTGATAAACGATAGCGACGCGCAAGAATTCGTGCTGATGGGGTCAATAAAAGGCGTTGCATCAGACCAAATCACAAAAAATCAGGCCACATTAAACGGCGAACTGTTGGAGTATGAAGGGTTTTCCAACCTCGGGGAAGATTACCAACCTCTGTTATTCGCAGCCAATCAGTTTTTGCCTAGCTTCACTGTCAAAAGGCGGCGGGATTTGGACGGTCTATCGAGTGGATGGGATATAAGCATTCGCGACGATAACCCCTCTAGCCGCTTTCTGGGGGCTATCCATTCCGCTATGCGGAAATATGCCAAAGCAGAACATTCGACCAAAGGCGTAAACGAAGGGGCTAAAGTGCGCAGACAAAGACCCCAAAAGCGCGAAGAGTATAAAAACGGATACAAATACATTTGGGTCGCTACTTTCAGGGAAGGCTACAAGAGCGAACACGGCAAATACCCATCTTGGCAGGTTGTATTCGATGAAATGTTAAAAGGCGGTCGCTATTCCGCTGCAAGTGTCGCGTCTCTTAAAACGGGCTTCGGCAATTACAAGAAAGACCACCCTGATTTATTCGAGTAGAAAGGACGTTAGAATGCCACGCAAAAAGCAACGCGAACAATACGGCTCTGGTAGCGTTACGCCCGTCATGGTTGCGAAAAAGGACGCTAACGGAAACGTTGTGCTAGACGCA
This sequence comes from Eggerthellaceae bacterium, assembly GCA_045545435.1. Lineage (GTDB taxonomy): Bacteria > Actinomycetota > Coriobacteriia > Coriobacteriales > Eggerthellaceae > UMGS1502. The sequence continues at coordinate 10,523 of JAZQAV010000029.1, forward strand.
AACGGCTTGCCCGTAAAGGTGCAGGAACGCGACAAACAAGGGCGCTTGGTATGGCGTGCTACCGTTACTATCGGGACAGAAGAGTACACCGACAAACAAGGGCGGCTCCGTAAACGCCAACTTAAAGCACCCCAGAAGCGCGTTCACGGTACGTTGGATGATGCCCGTAAGGTAGCCAGGCAACTAAGCGAAGATTACGCAGCCATTGACAAGGATTCTGCTTCTATAACTTTCGCGGATGCCGTCGCTGCTTGGGCCGAATCAATGAGAATCGCGAACACCTGCAGCGCCGCGAAACTCAAGGATTACGAAACGATGATGAACCAAGTCGCGGCAAAGCTCGGAAAGAAGAAGCTTGTCGAGATTAAGAAGCAGGACGTTGAAGCGGCATTGTCAAAAGTCAACAACGAACGTAAGCATTCCCAGCGCCGCCAGCGTGAACGATTCCAAACGACAAAACGGATATTCGAATACTGCATTGATAGCGGCTGGCTTGTTCGCAATCCGTGCCGCGGTATTCAGACCCCGCGCGTAACCGATGAAGTAGACCGTCGTTCGCTCATGCCCGAAGAGTGCGCCCGGTTGCGTGCCTGTTTAGATCGTGACGAACTTGCCGCGTGTGAAAGCTTCAACGCAAAAGAACAACGTCAATCCGAATGGGGCAACACTTTCACCCGCTCCCGATTGTTTGGACTGGCTCATATAAGCGGATTAATCGCCGTGCGTATCATGCTTGCCACGGGATGCAGACGCGGCGAATCGTTAGGCTTAACTTGGGAGCACGTGGACTTTGAGCGCAATCAGATACGAATAGCTCAATCCCTAAATGCTCAAATGATATTGAAGTCCCCTAAAACCAAATCAGGCATTAGAACGTTGGCTATTGATGCCGATACCATGAACCACCTGCGCACGTGGAAAGAATTCCAAAAGAAAGCATTACATCTTGTAATGGTCACGGATGCCAGCGGAAAAAAGATGCCAGTAGGACAAAGCCCAAAAACGCCCGTTTGCTGTAATGGCGTTGGCGGATTCTACGACCCTACGAAGTGCGCTGAATGGTGGCGCGATTACCGTAGCTCCATCGGTTTTGAAACTCTGAGGATGCACGAACTGAGACACACGGCGGCAACGTTGGCGCTCGGTTGCGGTGCGCCCGTGAAGGATGTGCAAGCTCGGTTAGGCCACGCATCCGCATCGCTCACGTTAGATATTTACGGTCACGCGATACCAGCGAACGACCAAGCTATCGCGGATTTAATGGGCGCGATTATGGGCGCTCAAGTTGAACCTTCTGCGCGTATCGTGCAAGCGGGATTCAAAAGCGCATAAAACCGCGATTCTGTGCAAATATCCC
>JAZQAV010000030.1:0-15441 GCA_045545435.1 Eggerthellaceae bacterium
CAACGTCATACACGCGCGAGAACACGACGTCCTCCAGCACCACGATGGGCACGGGCGTGGCTTTGTCTTTGTAGATGGCCACGCGATCGTAAACACCGTCTTCGTTCTTCAAGATAAGCGCGCTGCGCATCACCTTGCCAAAGAACGTGATGATGAGGAATTCCTTGGCGCCCTCGGGGATGTCGAACTCCCAGCCGTTCGCGGGCATGACCGGCGAAATGGAGCAGCCCGTGGGGAAGTCGGCGAGCATCCACATAAGGCCTTGCGGTTCCTCGTAGAGCACATTGTCGACCACGAACTGCGCATCGAGCTTGAACCCTTCGACGTCGATAAGCTCCTCGACCTGTTTCTTATAGCGCTTCAAGCGCTCTTTCGCCTCGGGCGTCACGCCGCTTGCCGACATGGGCACGCCGTCAATGATGGGCGGATACGCGAACTTCAGCTCCTCATCGCCCTCCACGTCGGACGTCACCACCGACATGGGCATGTACGAGGGCTTCTGCGCCTTGGTGCTGGCGATGTAGAGCATATCGAGGTCGCGCACGTTCGAGATCGAGCAGCACGCTCCCGGGCTCGAGCCGTCGATGGTGGTAAGGTTCTCGCTGTCGATGGTTGGCGGGAAGCTACCGCCGGGCCAGTGCAGGACAAGCGTCTTCTTGCCGGCTTGGGCGGTCACGTTCCACAGCGGCTCGGCCTTCATGAAGCGGGAACTAAATGCGCCGATGGTTATGTCGCGATCTTCCTTAGGCGAAATGTTGTAGTCGGTGATGCCGTGCGTCATGGGATAGGCACCCGTGGCGAGCGTCGCCCACATAGGCGGCGTGATGGTGGGGTTCGCGCCTAGCATCATCAGGTCCTCGCGGCACGCACCGCGATCCATAAGCTTCTGTAGGTTGGGCATCTTGCCCTCGCGCAGCAACCTGCTCGCAAAACGCGGATCCATGCCGTCAACGCCCAACAGCAGCAGTTTTTCGGTCAGCCCCTTGTTACGTAACATAGCGGTACTCCTTCGCTTCGTATTATTTACCTTGCTTCTTTACGTGGATTGAGCTCTTGAACGACCTTTAATCGCAGGTCGTTTGATGCGAATTGTTTTGCGCGAATGCGTTAACCGATCACTGCGAAAATGGCCGCGCCCAAAGGTATGCCGATTACCATGCCCAGTACCACCAAAATTGGCAGCACCTTAAGCGCCTCTTTGGTCATGGCACTGGCATCTGCCATCTCCTGCGACATCGCAATGGCGGTGATGGGAGAAGCGGCGGGCGTCGCAATTGCCAGCTGCACCATGGCAAACAGAACCACGACCACCATGCCGGGGTGCATGCCCATCTGGATGGCGTAGTTGGCCAGAAACGGCATCACCAGAATGCCAATGAGCATGTTGTTGGCGAAGTTGGTAAGGATCACTGACACCAGGATGGCGACCACGATGAACACCCACGGGGACAGCCCGTTGAACAGCATGAACAGCATGGCCATGGCCGTGGTGATGCCAGTGTCGGGGTTGCTCATGTATGTTGCAAGCACCATGATGAATGCGATCATAAGAATCTGGCCCCAGTTGCCCATGTGCAGGCACTCTTCGATATTCACCAGACGCGAACCGTCCTCGGCTTTTAAGAACGGAACGATGAGGAAGATGCCCAACGCGATACCAACAATGCCAATAGGAGCGAGGTACTGTTGCACGATAGGTATGGGCAGCGCTGCCAGGATAGCCACCGCCATAAAGATCACGAACAGCATCATGCTGGTCTTCTGGTCTTTGGTCATCGGCGGAACAGCCTCGTCAGAGCTGAATTTCGCCAACGGAGAAGCATCCACCCTGAACACGATCTTCATCAACAGCATCCACACGGTAATCTCGATGAGGCCGAATACCACCATGAAGAGCAGGTAGGCACCCATGGGCATAGGGTTGTTCGGGAACATCTGATAGTAGCTGCCGTAGAACGCCAAACCAGTGGACAAGAACGGAATCATGATTTGGCCGAGCATAATGGCGAACGCGGTACCCAAGTACATGAAGATAACGAGCTTGCTGTTGCGCTCAACCCCGCACGAATGTGCCATAGAGGTAATGAACGCACCGAAGATGATCATCATAAGGATTGAGTTGGTGAAACCAAGCACCCAGGCTACGGCCAAAACAACCCAAATAGTGAGCCACGGTTTGCCCTGCATCTTCTTATTAGAGAGCAACTTCTTTGCCAACCAGTCGAACGAACCGGTTTTCATGGCCATGCCCATGGCACCCATGCACAAGATGAGCATGACGACGATGTAGTTACCGAAACTGGCGGCAAGAACAGCGTTCATTCCCAAAGACGAAAGGCCAACGCCAAGAAGGGCAATCAAAGACGGCCACAGCATATCGATGGTAATCCAGCCGTACACGGCGCCGATGAAGGAGCCAATGAGCGCCATACCCAACGGTGTGATGCCCGCAAACCCGGGGACAAACCTAAAGAATAAACAAAACGCGATGACCACTACGTAATGAATAGGATTAACTTGTTTAGCAGGATTCATGATCATCCCCCACTCTCGCAAATAAGCAATAAGGTCGTCTTGCGATCGCGTGATGCAATCGCAGTAGATCAACGACTCTTTTGTTAACTTTGAAGATTGCTTACTCTCGTTTATGCGCCAACAGTTCACGAAGCTGCATGCCCTTTGAAAAAAAGGACGCGTTGCTCCTAAACGCAGCCTTTGCACTCAGCGCTTCCGCATTGCGCCAAGAACGGGCTACGAACGGCTTACTCATCGCATAAACCCAGCTAGGATGGCATAAATATACTGTCTAGAGGTAATTTCATGCTATAATAATTCTGCGAAAATTGTCATTTTTTTGCAATGTTTGATACGAAGGGGTATCAGGTTAAAACATGTTCCAAGGCACACGCAGAGAAGAGCTGCTCGAGTCACCCACCCATTACGATTTAATAAGCGAGTCGTGCTTTAAATGCGTGAAAAAAGGCGACACGGAAGGCTTGCGCGAGCTTCTTGAAAACAATCAATCCACTGATTTTTTCACAGCTATTGAAGACCTTGAACAAGCTAAAAACAACTACGCGTTTTTGGTGGCACGATGCGCCTATTACTCCGGTAGTGCTGGGGTTTCAGCCGTAACCATTGGAGCCCTTTTCAGAAAGTATATGTTGGTGCACAAGCAAGCAGCCAGCATTGCCGACTTGCGCCCTGCAGCAATTGCGGCACTTAAAGAATTCACGACGGCCATTGCCGCGCAAAAGAAAAGCCCTCGCAGCCCGTTTGTGCTTGCTGTTGAGCAAATTATCGCCATGCATGTTTTCGACGAGATCAACGTCTCGGCCATTGCCGCTCAATCGAACATGAGCCTTTCGAGCCTCGAGCATCGCTTCAAAAAAGAAACGGGACACACCCTCACCCATGCAATACGGCAGGCTAAAATCACAAAGGCATGCAGGATGCTCGCAGAAGGCAGCCTTTCCTGCGCCGAAATAGCCACCAAGCTGAATTTCTGCTCGCAAAGCTATTTCAGCAAATGCTTCAAAGACACTATCGGTATGACCCCGCTGGAATACCGCGATAAATTTAGCTCGCGCTTTCCGCAAAGCACCTGATAAGAAGCGCAATAAAGGGAGGGGCACCAAGGCCCCTCCCCCGTTAGCGTGCACCCTTGCGCGAATGCAGCCCGCGTTTTGATCTGAAAGCTAGCACAACCCTTCTTGATCGATAATCTGGTACACGGGCGCCCCTTCGCATTCGTGGGGCATGCGCAATCCCATGATGGCAGCAATGGTGGGCGCCACGTCCACCTGGTCGATGACGCGATTGGTGTAACCCGGCTTAATGCCCGGACCTGCAGCAATAAACAGCGGACCGGCCGAGGTATCGCATTCGCCCAGCGAAGTGGCCATGGAGTCGTCATGGTCGTGTTCGTAGCCCTCGGCCATGCAGTAAATAATATCGCCGCACTCGGGGTATTCGCCGCCAAGGCCCAAAGGTACGGCGTCCTTGCGACGCAGCGCCCACGCGATAATACGCTTACCGGACTCTTCGTCTTTGATGTTGTACAAATCGGTAATAAGCTGCTCTTCGAATTCGTACTGATCAGCCGGATCAATCAGGCCATCGATGACCGTACCATCGGCCAGCGTATGCTGGTTGCGGCCCTTCAGGTTCACATAAATGTGCATCTCGCGATTGGCCACAGCCGTGGTCTTCGTCCAATCAACGTGGCGGCGCTTTTTGCCCGTTTCGGGATTAATTTCGCGCACCGTGTAACCAAGCTTCTCCATGATCTGGATGTTGCAGCCCGTGTCACCCAGTCCGCGCAGGCCCCATTTCGGGCACACTTGCGCATGATCGGATACCACGAAGAAGGTCCATCCCTGATCAAGGAAGTGCATGAACTTGGCAAAGTAGTTGTCAATCTGCTTGTAAATGGCCTGCATGATGAACTCGTACTGCTCGGGCGTCACGTTCTCGGTGCCCTTGGCCATGTCGCGTATGAACATATGCTTCTGCAGGTCAGGAGCATGGAAGTGAGAGAAGATTACCTCATAGCCCTCATTTTCCATAAGGTAGACAAGCGCATCCGCCTGGAAGTCGGCCACATGCTGCCAACATTGGTGCATGCAATCGTAAATGAGCTCGAAATCGCCGAAACCAAGCGTTGAGCAGGGAGAAGGATAGCCAACGTTGTTGACGATCTCCTGGTAGATGCTCTTGGGATGCCAGAACTCGTCGGCCGCAATGTTCATGGAGGCAGAAACCCACATGCGAACCTTCGAGCCGTCTTCGGCAATTTCGAGCACGCGCATGTCGCGATTGGCCAAAATCATGTCGTCGCCTTTAACGCAATCATCGACGATATCGCGCACATACTCGCGATTCTTGATGGTTGCCAACGGCTTTTCGGCGCGCTTGTTCTTGTAGATGGCAATGCGGTCGTAAATGCCCTCTTCGTTTTTAAGAATGAGGCAGTTACGGCGCAGCAAACCGCCGCTCATCAAAAGCACGAATTCTTTAGCACCTTCGGGCACGTCGATTGCCCACTTTTCTGCCGGGCGAATGTAGGAGTATGCGATATCGGCAGGAATGGCATTGGAGCCACCTTGGCCATCCTTGTTGGGGTTAACGATGTACAAACGAAAACCGTCGTCCATTTTGCGTTGCATAAGGCTGGCCATGCCGCCGCCCTTGGTTTTCTTCTTCTTGCTATCGTCGCCCAAGCCAGTAACAACGCACGGTACCTTGGCATCGGTCATAGCGCCACTGCGATATTCCACGATCTCGTTTTGGTCGCTGGCCATCACCATATACTCGCCATCCACCTGTGCCGATGACATGTTCACACCACCTGGGGAGGTGCCGTCAACAACGCTCAGGTTGGGGCTGTCCGATGAAGGCGGCCATGCAGAACCCGGCCAATGCCACACCAACGTTTTCTTGCCTGCTTCGGCAGTAACGTTCCACAGCTGCTCGGCGTGGCAATTGCGTGAGTCGAAATTGAGGTTGACCATATCGAGGTCGCCACCCTGACGATAGAACGCCGTAATGCCATGCGTTTGCGGCCAGGCGCCGGTTGCAAGCGTGGTCCACTGCGGCGGCGTTACCGTGGGCAACGCGCCCAAAAGAACCAAATCTTCTCGGGCCGCGCCTGCTTCAAGGATCTTTTTTGTGTTGGGCATAATGCCCATGTCGATGTATTTACGTGTAAGACGCGGATCCATCGCGTCAACACCAAGCACCGCAACTTTACTTGCGTAAACCATGCCTCCTCCTTCCGCGCCAAGCGCGTATACCAAGGATGGATAATGTTTGCGGAATTAGCTTGATGAGTAAGCTGTTACCTCAACCATAAGAGACCGGCGGGCGTCTGAGAATAAGCAATGTGTTATCTTGCTTGATTCCCCTCTCAACCAAATTTTGATAGTATTTTCTCAAGGTACAGAAGACACCCGAAAAGGAGCGCTCATGAGAATCGAGCAAATCCGCTATCTGCGCGATGTCGCCCAAAGCAGCTCCATCTCCAAAACGGCAAGCCAGTTTTTTATCTCGCCCCAAGCGCTTTCAAAAAGCATTCAACAGCTTGAAAGCGAAATAGGAGCCAAAGTGCTCATTCGGTCGCCTTTTGGCGTTTCGCTTACGCCCGAGGGGGAAAGATTTCTCGAAAAGCTCTCCCCTTTCATTGACGAGTACGACGCGCTCCACGAAGAGTTCGCCAACGCGCAAGACGAAAACTCGGAGTCAAAGAACTTAAAAGTTGTCCGCATTGGCGTCTCTTCGGTTCTTGCTGCTGAACTTCTGCCGAAAGGACTATCCCATTTTTGTTCCAAATATCCAGAAACCGTGCTGGCCATCGAAGAGGTACGTCACGATGCCATATTCCCGGGCCTACGCGAAAACAAGTACGACATCGCTTTTCTTAGCGTAAACGACGAATACTTCTTCAAGCGGTTCAACGCGCCCGACTCGCAGCGCCTCCACTACAATCTGCTGTTTTCCGATAGGCTCGTAGCCTGCGTCTCCGTGAACTCGCCGTTGGCGAAAAAAGAAACCATCACGTATCACGACCTTAAGGCCTTTCGATGGACGTCGCTTAATATCGTCTACCGCGAAAAGGCTTACGAAACCATAGAACGCTATGCAAAACGCAACGGTGCAAACGCTTTCAATATGCTGTACAGCGGAAGCAACATCGACTTCCATCGTATGGCGATGCAAGAACTGAACGCTATAGCGCTCATGCCACGCTACGTATTTCAATCGGCGTTCAGCTCTCGCCATTTCATCGCAAAGTACGTCCAGTTCGCTCCCGGCGACATCCTGCACGCAGCGCTCTATCCCACAGAGCGACCCCGCCAACAACTTATCGACCTCGCCACCGCGGTACAAGCTGCGCTTTAGCAGCGAATTAGCACCCAACGAACAATTTGACAAAACGATCGTCCGGAAGCCCATCAACCACGGTGGGGACCTTTATTCCGCTCACACCTCGCCCGGGCATCTCTTTGCAATCAAAAAAGAACTGCTCGTACCTTGCATCAACCACATACAACCCCGCAGCGCTCATACCCCAATGGGGCTCAATAACTTCATTTATATCTTCAAGCAGCCGCCGCCAATCAAGGCGCTGTGGGCTTTCCAAAATAAAAAAGAGTTTGCCTTCCCGCACGCACGCCTGAACCAAATCGAACACAAGGTGTTTCGCCTGTTCAAGCCATGCAAAAAACGCCTGCAGATTGTGACTATCGCGCGTCTTGCCGTTTACGGTAATCGTTTCCGTGGTTTTGCCGCAAAACGAAAACAGCGGCGTCGAGCCTTCGAACCCGTCCACATACACAACGTCGTTCGTGTTGTAGCGCACCAGTCCCGAATAGGTGGTGACAACAAGCTCGTAAAAGGTTTTCGCTTCCACCTCGCTTGCATACCGCAGCGACCCTGTCCGCAAATCTCGAAATTCGTATACGGAGCTAAACGGGCATGCTGCACCAACCGCAGTGGCGCTTCGCAGGGGAATGGTCCATTTCCCCTCACTGGAGCCAAAGCCCATATCAAACGCTCCCGTTCCTTTCGGCAAACGCCGCAAAAGACGGCGGGCATCACGGCCCGTGGAACCATTGAGCCAACCGCTCACCACCGTAAAACGTGGCCATGTTTCGCTTATGGCCTCTTTGGAGGAAAGCGATCCATATTCCTGCAAAATGACCGATAGATCGCGGGCGCGGTTTCGGTGTGGAGGCATCAACTGCCGCACCAACGCTTCGCTGCCCACTGGCACACCATCTGGCACCGCACCCGTACGCAAATCTTCTAGCATGCGTTCAGCATTTGCGTCTACGAGGTCAAGTACGCGCCCGAAATGAGCGAGATTGTTCGCATATACCTTCGCGAGGTTTTCGTCCGCCAAAGCCATCAGGGCAATCAGGTAATCGCGCACGTGATGATCAAGGCTCTGAACCCCCCAAAACTCCGTCGGAATGATATTCATGCTGTCGGTATACTTGCGCAAATTGCGCGCTGTAAGGCCCGATGCCCGTAAAATCGGCTTTCCGTCCGCGGCAAAACCAGCGTTCGCATAATTCGAAAACGTGAGATTTTTCGCGCTGCGATCACCCGTTACGGGAAACGCCGTGCGCATAAAGAATCCGCGCAAGCGCATAACCAGTAGTTTTGCGTAATTACCTGCCGCGCTCTCAGCAAATGTCTTCGGCGCACCGGTGGTTCCGCTGGTGACAATGTAGGCAACCGTCTCATCGTCGTAGAGCGTTTTGCGCTCGCCGTTCATGGAAGCGGCAATATACGGCCGGTAATCCTTATACGACGAAAGCGGCGCGCGTTCCAGCCATTCTCTTGCATCTTTTACCTCATGAGCCTGGCTATTGACACCAAACGCGCTTGAGCGCACGCGAAGAAATATTTCGTTGAGCACTATTTCCTCAAAGCGTTCGTAGTCATTGAACAAAGACGGAAACCCGTAATAGAGCTCTATTTGATTGCCGCGCAACAAACGTTGCGGCAACGGTTCGCCTATTTGGTGCTCGCGGACAGCGCGCTCGGCATCGCGCAGCGCTTGTTCGTAATCTTTCATCGTGGCATCAACTAAATCGTCGCAAGAACGTCATCCTCCGCGGGAGCGTTCGGGGCCATAACGGGCAGCTTTATCGACTGAACGGTAAGTTTTGAATGCATCGAAGCTCGATAGAAGTCGAAACGGTATCCGTTTCGCACAACGTAAATAGTATTGAGCGGATAGCCTCTCTGCTTGAACGCTTCGCGCAATTCGCGCGCGAAAGCCTTGAGGTCCCTTGGGTAGCGGCAGAACTCCATGAGAAGACTAAGCCCACCATTATCGAGAATGCCTTGGCATAAACGTATTGTGCAATTCTGCGGGTCTACCACAGATTCGACAATCTCTAGCAGCTCAAACCCGTAAAGCTTCTTACCAGCGATCTCTAGGTATTCCGTTGCCCGACCAAGGAATTCAACGCATGCGGTTTCGCCCTTAAAACCGGTCACGCGCACCACGTCGTGCAAATTGAAACGGCAGAGGCCCGAATACGTGGTTACTATCAGCTCGTACTTCTCCCCTACAATCGCCTCGTGCATCTCTATGGGCACCTGGCCCCCCAAGGGCAGCAGCTCAAAATACGCCGAAAACACAGCGAGCGGTCCCGCCGCCGAACCCGCGTCCGTCGTTGCCGAAACCATAAGCTCGGTGCTTCCATACGGTGTGTTGTAATAATGCACGCCATGCGGCAAGCGCGACATAGTATCGGAGCTAAAGAAACCAACGCTTCCGCCGAGCCAGCAATTCACCAGGGAAAAATGCGGCCACGCTTGCTCAAGATCGATTGCCCCGTTTTCTGCTAGCAGCTCTTCAAGCTCTTGGGCGCGACGGGGATCAGCTTCAAACAACGCTTCAAGATTGGCCCGATATGTGTCATCCAGATCAACTGACAAATGGCCAGTGCGAATGTCTTCTATCATCCGAAGCGGCTTCGTTTCGATTACGTCCAAAAAGTCTCCGAACGCCGCAAGATTGTTGCAGTTCACCTGAACAAGGTTCTTCTCTTTTAGTGCATACAGCGCATACAGGTAGTTGCGATCTTCTTCGCTTAAAGGAGCCACGAGAAACTCGTAGGGAAACACGAAAATGCTGCCGCCGTTTGCCCACAGTTCTTTGCCCGCCTGGCCCGATGTGCGCCGTACCGCTTTGCCATTGAGGGCATCGGGAATGAACGACGAGTTGAGTACGGGCATGGTTTTAAACCACGGCTCGCGCATTACCGCCTCTTTGCGCGCAATTTCAATTTGGTAGACATCAATAACCAGCTGGCGCGCAATAGACCCCAGCTCGGTTTCGCTGAAGTATTTTCCCTGGCCGCCTTTTGCGCCCGTTGTTACCAGATAGTACGCAGTATCAAGGTCGATAAGCTGATGCTCGTCGTTTTTCATGTTCCGAAGAACATACGGCTCAATATCTGCGTAGTCGCTTATTGGCACACGCGATTTGAACTCGTCTTTGGTTGTGATCCCCTCAAAACCATGGTCGCGCGCGTAATCGCTGTGCGCAACAAGCCCCATGATTTCCCCAAGCACTTCGTCTTGCAACGAAATGCCTTGTTCGTACCAACTATCAAAACCCGTCACAAAACACGTCTTTAACTGGCTTTTTAATCTTTGAGGGACGTATTGGATCTTTAACATCGGGTGTCCTTGGGCCAATAAACAAAAAAACGAAGCGGGCTTGGGTGAGTTTTTCACCCTCGCTCACTTCGATTAACATACGGTAACTGTGCGGCTTTGAGAATCAAGATTCTTAAAGCCGCACGATGATGGGGTTCAACCTATTTTTGATAGTGGCTCAACATAAGATAAACTGCAGACATGCGACCACCCTTGGGCGCCAATATACCCGCACTTCATGCCAAGTACTATCTTTTTCGCACTGCAAACAGGGCAAACGCGCTTGCTAACGCCGCTGTGAGCGCAAGCATCAAACCCACGCTGCTGTCGCCTGTTCGAGGGATTCCACCCCGATTATATCGCTCGGCCGGCGGATCATCCGAATTGCGCGTATTCACAAACGTAATGTCATTCGGAGCGTTTTCTACCATTCGCGACGTGTAGCCCTCTAGCGGCTCTTCCTGAACGGTATACGTAATTCTATGGCCATCGAACTGATCGAACTGCAACAAACCTTCGAAAGCGCCCCGCCAATCGTTTTCCGAGTTCAGAACCACCATGCGCCCCGTATCAATTCCATCTGCCCAAAGATGAATTACCGCTTCTTCTCCTTGCTGGCCTTCCCAAACCTTGTTCACCTGCAGCTGGATAACACTTATGTTGTAATTCGTCAAAACAAACGATCGCGTGTCGGTGGACAAGCTCACTCGGTAGCCAACCAGAGGCTCTTCTGCAAGCCAATAGAAAATGATATGGCCATCAACTGGGTCGTATATGGGAAGGTTCTCAAAAACGTACATCCAGTCGTTATCTTCGCTAAGCACAACCTCTTCAACTACCTCATGATCGGCTTCAAGTTTCACGACAACGCTATCCAGCGGTTCTCCGACCCAAATCTTTAGCACTGGTATATCGCGTGTTTGATTGTTGTAGTTGATGAAGGTAACATCGTTTGGACCGTGAAGGACGGGGTGCGATTCGTAGCCCTCCATCGGCCGCTCCCGAACATCATATGCTATTTCATGTCCATCGGCAGAATCGAAACGCGGCAAATTGTGGAAGGTGGCCATCCAGTTGTTTGCATCACTTAGCTCGACCGTCTTTCCCGTTAAGACACCATCTGCCAAAAGATCGATGGTTACCGGCCCGTCAGCGGGACCAATCCACTGCTTGCGCACATCGAAGCTTGTGGTAATCATCGCATTCGTAAACGCAAATCCTTCATCCGCGGAACCCAATCGCATGGTTTCATAACCAATCACCGGATCCTCCCTCGCTTCATAGCCGATAACCCTTTTGTTTTCCACGTCATAGCGCGCAAGCCCCTCGAACACTGCTTGCCAGCCGTTTTCCTCGCTCAACACAACAGACGCAACCTCAACACCGCTATCGTTGAACAAACGCACCGTAACCGGGCCCGCTGGCCTTCCAACCCACGTTTTGCTTACTGGGATATCGATAGTCTCGCGCGCATTTTGAACCGTAAGCGAGTCTCCCGTTGTCAAATACTCCCCCGTACCCGAAGGAACATCCACGAGGGTAAAAAACACCGACTGCCCTGTAAGTTCGTATCCAAAGGGGCTCGCAACTTCAACAAGTGCATAGGCCTGACCGCTCCACAGCGTCCAACCATATTCGCTTTGGTTGCCTTCAACAAGAACCGAACCATCAGATCCAGTCTCGAAGTAAACGTAGTTTCCATCCCTGTCCGTAATGGGGGCCATGCCACCCTGATCGTCCACTGAGGCCAACTGGAAAACCGCGCCCGAAAGGCGCTTGCTTAAATCAGAGGCATCCACTTTCACCAACGTTATGCTTGGATTGCTCCCCGATCCCGACCCTGATGACTCTACGAAAGCCTCATCTTCAACAGTCTTCGAGTAAGATCCGAGCCGTATCGTGTTCGAATACGCTGTTTCACCTGCACCAAGCACACGCGCCTGGTACGTTATTTCAAAACGCGTCTCATCGGGGACATCCGAAAGCGTCAACGTGTTCGTCTCGCTATCGAACTGCATGGTTATCGATGCATCCGCGGGCGTTATCACCACCGTATCGGGAAGCAGGCGTAAATTTCCCGACAGTTCATCCTGTACGTTTAGCACATCCGATGTTGGATCAAGGTCATCGGCATATTCGTTTATTACCAAGACGAACGTCGCAATATAGTCGTTTTGCGCGCTTGCCGACTGAATGAGGGTCTTATCTACATAGGGGTAATAGGAGTGAGTAACCGTAACTTGATTGCTGGCAAGATCGCCCCAAACGGCTTGGTTGGATAGTGCGTATTCTCCGCCTTGGTCAAGCGCCGCCTGGTTCAGCGAATCAAGTGCAGCTTGGTCTTTCGCTATAAGCGTGTAATACACCGCGTAGTTTCGGTACAGACGCCCATTCGCGTCTTTGGGGAACTCGCTTATAGTTATAAGCGCTCCATCTTGCGCAGACTCGGCAAAAGCCGATCCACCTGCCACGTAAGGCTCCGCGTTTCCGCCTTCAACGCGCACGCCATCAGCCTCGTAAACGCGCAGATACGTGGTGTCAAAACGGTCTGAAATTTGTACGCCATCGCCAAGAAGGCCCTGCAGTAACAGCTTATAGCGATATGCGGGATAACTTACTCCATCAACATCGATGCGCGTCGATTCCACCGCGCTCTTCTCGATCGAGGGCTTCACGGGAACCACGGTAGCGCTGTCGGAATCCATAATCGCCGAAAACACACGGGCACTCATGATGTTGCGATGGGCCTGGTAACTTGTATAACCACTTTCATCGGCACGAGCAAGCCAGTCCTGGTTGACTGCCGTTTTAAAGGTGATGGTAAGCGTACGCTGCGATCCATCGGGAGTGGCACGGAGACCCGTAGTGGTCATGGATTCATCTTGGTAAAAAGCAAGCGTAAAGCTTCGCCCGTCTGATGTTGCGCGTACGCTGTAACTCTCGTTGGGCAAGAGGCCTTCCACCGCAAGAGAGTCCTCTATCAACGTGTCCAAATACATTTGGCCATCGAGATCAAGACGCGGAAGGTCATCAACAATGCGAAAGTCGGGAAGACCGTTTCCGGGAACCTGAACAGTTATCGCCCACGTAGACTCCGTCGACGTGGTGCCTAAAGCCTCTTTGGTCGCCGTTAGCGCATCTTCCCCGATAACGCCAACGGATGCGGAAGCTTCTGTGTACGACCATTCGCCCACCTGCGCGGAATTAAACACGCTAAGCGCATTTGGAGAGTTGCGAACGTCGACGATTGTTTTGCCAATAATTTCATAAGCTGCTTTTCCATCCGAATGCGGAGTTTGGTACATCCATCCGTACACACCACCCGAATTCTCGTACAGATGCAAATCAGAAAGCGGGACTGTCCGTTGCTCGGTAGAACCGTCTTCAAACCTAACGTTAACGATGAGCGGCTCGTCTGCAATGGTCATAAACGAACGCGAATCCGAGCGTATCCAATCGTAAATTTTTTCGCCGCCTACGGTGAGCTTATGATCCTCGTTGACAACAATGCGCCAGGTTACTTGGTAAATGCCATCTGCAAGTTCTTGAGGTTCGCCAGATGCCCGCTTCGTAATCTTGTGGAAATTCACTTGTCCGCTGAAATTGGCACTTGCCTCTTTCCCTTCGGGAACCTGCACGCTTGATACGCGAGCAGTATTCGACGTCTGCTCCATCGTGCCCCGGCCGGTAATTTTGTCGTTATCAACCTGGGCCGAATAGCTAAGCGTCAGCACCTCGCCGTTTTCAAGGCTAGGAATTATCAGCGCAAAACTGTTCTGCGCATCATCGTACTCGACACCGGCAAAATCGACCCCCGGAGCCAACTGCCCTCGCATGCTTGAAACAACGCTGACGTCGTGGTTAAGAATAAGCGCAGTGCCCGAAAGCGTGTCCTGAATAAGCACGTTGTCGTTGGGGCCCGTAGAAACAACTAGAAGCTCATAGTGCGCAACGTCGTTGTGCGCATCGTAGGCAACTGATTTCGAAATGCCTAAATCAGAAAATACCTCGTATACGAATTCCTTCTCAATGAGCGGGTTAAACGCAATCGAACCCGCGCTCCCGTCGAACGCCACAGCAAAATCGATGCTGAAATTAGCATTCGCCACTGCAGTTAGTCGATTGAAATTAGGATCATCTTGATTGAAGCGAACCGTCAGCACGCCGTTCGCAACCTGAAACGTATTGCCCAAAACAACCGCTTGGCCAAGGTTGTCAGCAATTTCAATGCCGAAGCTCGTTGGTCCAGAATTGGGAACCATCAAACCTGCCGGCAGCTGATAAGCCATGATGTTCGTATCGTCAAATTGCAGAGACTGGTTTTCTGCGAACGAGAGCGCCAGGCCGTACGTTGCATTGGGGTCAATGACGTAGTTGCCGTTTTCATCGGTTGGCGCATCACAGGCGACCGTAACCAGGAACTGCGACAAATCAGTGCTCGTCGGTATACTGCGTGCAACAGCTAACGCCATAACATCTAAATCGTCGCCACCCCCATCCAATGAAGCTACTTGGTCGCCGTTTTCTTCGTATACTGGATCACGCAATGCGAATTCCGCCTCTGCCCCAGCATCTGCGTCTTCAGAAGCACTGGTTATCGGTTCGGATGTGCCGGGCGTCCCGTTATACAAATCAAACGCCCCTTCCGATACGCTCGATAGCGATTCCTGCATAAGCGCATCGCCGATCGGCTCACTCACTAAATCATCTTCGGTCAAATCGCCCGCAGAAGAGCTTTGAGCGATTGGCGGCCGGTTTGATTCGAGTTGTGCCTGATCAGGGGTTTCAATAGATTGAACTGAACCTCTAGAAAGCTGAATGTCGGGGTTTGGTGGACTATCATCCGCAAAAGCCAACCCACCCGTTGAAATTAGATTCATCGACAAAAAGATGCTGAGAGCAACTGCGACAACCTTTGATACACCCGTTTTTCTGTTCATCGTTCCCCTGTCTGCCATGAGCATGCGCGTTTCCTAAAACACCATCAACAAGCCCATAAGCCCCCTATTCGGCAGGCGCAGGAAAGTGAAGGCGCGGAAACATTCGCGCGAACTTTAGCAAACAGCCACGTACGCGCCACGAACATAGGGGCGAGGCAAAGCGGCATAACACGGTGAGGCTCGGAGGGGATTCGATTTCGCTCGCATCATGGGATCCAAAGCCCGCCCAAAACAAACCGCACCGAGCCTTAAGGCTCGGGGCGTTTTAAGTGCCCTGTTGCGCTATGCGACAGAAACGGACATCATAAGGAACGTGCCG
>JAZQAV010000031.1:0-10759 GCA_045545435.1 Eggerthellaceae bacterium
ATAAGCGCATCACGTGGCAAGCGCAAAAAAAAGGGCCGGAACCTTATAAGGTCCCGGCCCTTTTGGTTGCTTGCCGTGCCGTATGCGTTGCTTGCGGTGCTTCACGGTACTCGCATCAGCTACAAGCGCGAACGCTCAACCAATTCGTTAGGCCTCATTCCTGCGCTTAGCTGCATAGCCAGCAGTTGCCACACTTGCAATTGCAAAGCCCATAGGCAAGAACGGATTACTGGAATCGCCACCCTTGGGCATTCCCTCATCGTCATCGTCGTCATCGTCTTTGCAGATGTAGTACGCAGGCGTGCCATCAGCCTTCAGGTCAACGTCGGGATCGTCGCCCGTGGTAACGTAATAGACCGTATAACCATCGAGTTCGCCCGTTTTCACTTCGCCGTTCTTCTCGTTAATAAGCTGGATACCCGCATAGCTCCATACCGCATAAGGGAGCACAAACTCATCAGACATCGCAACTTTAACGTCAGAGTGATTGATGGTCATTTGACCAACCGAGACAACCACGCCGGTAATATCGATTACCGATTCTTTAATCTCCATGGTGCCGCCGGCATAAATTTCGGTGAAAGCGCTGTCGTCTCCTGCTGCAATCTTAGAGGTATCGATGGTAACGTTTCCCCGATTCGACCCAATCGCAGCAAACTCAGAAGAGTTGACATTTATGGTTACATGGTCGATAACCACATTGCCATAATCCGCGGAGATGGAGGTTCCCTCGTCTTCACCTAAATTGATGGTGTCCTTCTTCTGGCACTCGGTACCTTGTACGGTGATGTTGGCATTACCGTGCGCTTCGATGTATTCGAAGTCGTTCTCGTCGGTGACGTTGATGGTTACATTGGAGTCTTCGTAGGCCTGCACTCCATCAATATCGTTATTGCCGTTGGCGTTTATGGTAACGTTCGAGCTATCGTACGCGGCCCTTAGCGCGCACACCGCCCCTTCGCGTGCGGCTCTTCGCTCATGCCCAGTTCTTTGCGCCCAGCGAGAACGCACGAGCTTAAGCGCTTTGGCTGCATACGCATAAAAAGCGCCCCTCATTCCGGATCCCTTGACCCAAAACAGGGGCGCTTAACAAGGCTAAGATTTTGACGGTTCGAAAGAAACACATGTTCTGTTCTTGCCTAGAACGATGCCTCCCAGCGTGCACTAGAACTGAAGCGCTGCGGTAAATCCCGACCAAGAAAGCGCATCGGTGTCGCGCACATAGGCGCCAAACGTAGGCGCATGCACATAGGGCACGCCACCGTAGCCAACCGCAATGCCCACATGCCCGTAACGGTACAGAACATCGCCCGGGCGCGCCTCCGAAACCGAAACGATATTGGTTGCGCATGCATACAGACTTTCGGTGTAATGCGGAAGCGACATGCCTATTTGCAGGTACGCCCAACGAACAAGGCCGGAACAGTCAAACGCGTTGGGACCCTCCGCACCCCAAACGTACGGGCATCCAATTTTGGTGAGAGCCCACGATGCGGCTGCGGAATTGTCGCCTGGCGTGCCGGTAACGGTATACGTTGAACCGCTGTAATAGTAATCGCCGCTCGCAGCCGCCGCCGCTGCTGCTGCCTCTGCAGCCGCCGCCGCAGCTGCAGCCGCCGCTGCTGCCGCCTGCTCTTCTTCAAGAAGGCGCCTGGCTTCTTCGTCAAGCTGATTCAGCAGCACGGTTGCCTCATCGATGCGCACCGAAATCTCGGAAGCAATTTGCTCTGCAACCTGCGCTTGCTTGGCATACTCTGCCTCTTGGCGGGCAAACTCGTCGTATGCAGCTTGCCGTTCCTCACGCAGCGATTGCGTTTCTTCTACCATAGCGGCGTCGTTGTCGTTAAGGTTTGCGAGCAGATCCCAGGTGTTGGTGAACTCCTCAAACGACGAAGCTCCCAGCATGAAGTCCAAATACGTGGTGGGACCGTTGCGGTACATTTCGCGCATGCGCGATCCCAAATGCTCCTGCAAAACCTCTATGCGCGCCGTAGCGGCGTTAATCTCCTCTTGCGCGGCATCCATTGCCACCTGAGCAGCCTCCTGGCGCTCCAACGCCGCGTAATATTCATTTGCCGCAGCCTCAAGATCGGCCTGCAGCGAAACCAGCTGATTGCGCACTTCGTCTGCCTCCGCCTGTTTCTCAGCGGAAGTAACAGCCAACGCCTGAAGAGGATCGAATGCCAGGGCAGCACCGAATGCAGCAGCTGCTCCAATGAACAGCCTTCGCGATATAGATGTAGCCACTTCAGCCATAAAGAATCTCCGTTCGTGTGTTTAATGAGCGTTTGTTGGAGAATACAGTTACAATTACTCTACTACAAAACGCCCTGGATTTTCACGCTTACCCCAAAGAAGCATAATTGCATGCCCTTTGCCTAAAGCAGCGATTCTTGAAAGCCGTCGATTGCAATCGAGTATGTCAACGTGTGCATCCCTACCCTAACACGTCTGCATCCGTCTGTGTCCTTTTCTGAATGCTTAAACATAACCCCAGTTCACAGGCATAAACTTTTAGGTTTTGTCTGAAGATTGCGTGTACTTGGACATTCTGTCCAAAAAGAAGGCGGCTAAAAAACGCCCGCGAAAATACGGTCAGGATGCGCGAACACCCTGCAAAACGCTCGATGGCGCACCACGCAAAACGCACTTTTGCGCACATGTTCTGCGAAACAGCGAGAAGGCTGCTACAATTCAGGGTACGGAACGCGCGCAAAACGCAAACCCGATAGAGCTACAAACACGAGGATGCGAGGCTGCTATGGTCAACTCACTCATTGAAGGACAAATCGAAAGCGCCGTGCGCAACATGGTGGGCGATAAAGCCACGCAAATTATGAGAGGCGTCAGCAAGCTTGCCGCAAAGCAAGGCGGTGCAAATTCCGTCGAAAACTATCAGCTGCTCGCAAAACGAGCCCTCATCGTTGGCGGCGTCACCATTGTTACCATTCAAACAATCGCGACCATCACCAGCCTTGTTGTCTCGCGCAAACGCGAGGAAAAGCGCATCGAACAAACGGTGAGGCGCATCCTTGAAGAGGAGCGTCAAAAAGAAGCGGAAGCAGATCAGGCCGCACTATCGCAAGCGTAAGCCTCCGTTAAACATAAGATAGCGGGGTTTCATCCCATCTCTTGCAAAGCTAAATCGCCCGTGAGCGCAGGTGCTCACGGGCGATTGCATGTTTGGCGGCAGACAGGTTTAACGGCAAACGCACGTAACGGCAAGCGGATCGCGTGCTGTTGGCGCACAGCATTAGTTCGTCTGCTTCACTCCGAAAAACGTTTGCGAAAGCTGCTTGTAGAAGCTGGTTTTACGGTATTTCATAAGCCGCAACGGCACCTCGGCACCGCGAACAATCACACGGCGCACGGGACGTTCAAGTTTCAAAGAATCGCCGTCGGCGAACAATGAGATTTCTTCTTGGCGATCATCCTGCGTAAGCGTTACCTCAACCACATCTTGGCTTTCGGTAACAATCGGTCGCGAGCTTAAGGTGTGCGGCGCAACGGGAACAACAACCAATCCCCTATACCCTGGTGCGATCAAAGGACCGCCGGCCGATAGCGCATAGGCCGTGGAACCGGTTGCGGTTGCAATTACCACGCCATCGCCGCGCATGTGGGCAACAAAATCGCCCGCGATGTCAACGTTGAAGTCAACGATATGCCCCTTTGCACCTCGGGCAATCGAAATCTCGTTAACGGCAAAGAAGGTTCGCGGCCCTTCGATTGGCTTTCCGGCCTCAAGCGTCTCTTCGTCGCCTTCGCACACCACGTCAATGCGCAGCGTCGTGCGCTTGTCCACCGTGACATCTCCAGAAAGGGCTGCCGCCAGCATAGGCACAATGCCCTCGTCCACTTCGTTGCACAAAAAGCCCAGATGCCCAAAGTTCGCACCGAACACGGGAACATCGAGCATGGTGGTGATGCGCGCGCTGTGCAAAATAGTGCCATCGCCGCCCAAGGTGATCGCCAACACAAAATCGCCGGCAAGCTCGGGGCTAATGTCGGTGATAGCCGCTCCGCTGTACACAAACGAGCTCGGCGGAATATCGGTTACATCAAGCACCACGGGTTCGATATCCAGCGTTTGCAAGTAGGTCATTATCTGAAAAACCGCATCCAAGGCTTTTGGATTTGCCCTGTTGCCAATTATCAAAACGCGCATGTACGTCTTCTTTCGTGTGTCCGTTCTTTAGGTGAACTTCGGTGTCTCGCGCACGTCATACCGCATAATAAACGGTTGATTGCGCATAGTAATTGTAGCAATGAATCAGCACGCGCAACGGATGAAGTGCCCACAAGCACAAGCAAAGGTGAACGTTTTGAGCGAACAGGATAAGACAGAGGTTGAGGTTAGCGCCTCTATTGCGCGTTCCACCGCGCTAATGACCGTCGCCACCTTGGGGTCGCGCGCCACGGGACTCATCCGCACCTGGGCAATGGCCTTTGCCCTGGGAAACGGCCTCATCACCTCGGCGTATCAGGTTGCCAACAATATGCCCAACGTCATTTACGAGTTGGTTGCCGGAGGATTGCTGGCCGCCGCCTTTTTGCCTGTTTATCTCTCGCAAAAAGAAAAGTTTGGGGCCAAAGGCGGAAACGACTTTGCCAACAACCTGCTCAACCTGACGATTGTGGTGCTTGGCCTGCTGAGCATTTTGGCAACCGTGTTCGCCCCTGCAGTTATTGCCACGCAAACGTTTACCGTGGGAGACACCGCTGAGGTTACCACGCAAGCAGTAACGTTCTTTAGAATATTCGCTATACAAATTGTGTTTTACGGAATTGGCGGCATCCTCACCGGCCTTCTGAACGCCAATCGCGTGTACTTTTTACCCTCATTGGCGCCCGCTTTGAACAATGTGGTGGTCATTGCGGCCATGTTTGCCTACATTCCGCTCTCAAGCGTTAACTTCGATCTGGCCATTCTCGTGCTTGCCGTAGGCACCTCGCTGGGCGTTGCCCTCCAGTTCGCCATCCAAATTCCGGCACTCATCAAACTTGGTTTCACCTACAAGCCCACCATTAACTTGCGCGATCCCGCCCTTATCGAAGCGCTCAAAATAGCGGCGCCAACGTTTGTGTACGTGATTGGCACCATGGTGGCTTTCTCGTGCCGCAACGCCTTTTCGCTGCAAGCCGGCGATAACGGTCCCGCAACGCTGTTGTACGCGTGGACGTGGTACCAACTCCCCTATGGCGTGGTGGCCGTCTCTCTCTCGCGCGCGCTGTTCACCGAGATGGGCGACGCCGTTGCGAAAGACGATTGGCCAACACTGCGGCGCCACGTGAAATCGGGTATCGCCAACACGTTGATGCTCATCATCCCCATGGCGGGCCTTATGTGCGCCCTTTCGGTGCCCATCATGCAGTTGTTCCGCGCGGGCTCGTTCTCGGAAGGCGACGTGTACTACGTAGCTACAATTCTCTCGATGTGGGTTGCCACCCTGCCCTTCTACAGCATTTTGATGCTGCTGTACAACGTGTTTGCCAGCATTCGCAAGTTTATGACGTTCGCCTTGGTGAGCACCGTGATGGTGGCGGTCCAATGCGCACTGTATGCACTGCTGTGCAACCCCGAGTTCGCGGGGCTGGGTGGCGTGCCTTTGGCCGACTTGGTGTACTACTCGGTCTGCTGCGTTATTTTATGCTTGGTGCTGCGCCGCTTCATTGGGTCTTTCGGCCTGGGAGGCGCCCTTTCAAGCGCGGCGCGCGTCCTTGTCGCAACCGTTATAGGCTCACTTGCCGCAGGGGCCCTTAACGTCGTTATTCCCGGCGGAACCGATATGGTTTCGGGCCTTCTGCACCTTGCTATTTGCGGCGTGGTTGGCCTGTTCTTGATATTCGGCCTGTGCGCTTTGCTGAAAGTTCCCGAAATGGAAATGGTGCTTAAACTGTTGAGCCGCTTCACGGGAAAGCTCTCGCGCAACCGCACGAAATAGCGCGTTGATCTTCCATGCGCGCTCTGCCTGGGCACGTGCTCTACCTGCCCGCATTGGAACCGTTTTATCGTTTGTGGCACGCGCACTACCTGCCTGCGCTGGAAGCGCCCCATCGTTTATGGCGCGTGCTCTTATCTGCTTACGCTGGAGGCACTCTGCCCTTTATACGGGGCGCACCCTATCGTCTTCAACGGAAATCAGCAGCGGACCTTCTTTGGTTATCGCAACCGTTTTTTCGAAATGAGAGGCGTACGAACCGTCTTTGGTACGTACCAGCCACCCATCGGGCATCTGCACGATTCTACGGGAACCCATGGTAATCATGGGCTCAATAGCCAAAACCATACCGGGCACCAGTTTTACGCCGCTGCGCCTGCGTCCATAATTAGGGACTGCAGGATCTTCGTGCATATCGTGACCAATTCCATGGCCAACAAATTCGCGAACGATGCCATATCCGTTGGCTTTTGCCACCGCCGACACCGCATGTCCAATATCGCCCAAATGGTTTCCCGGACACGCCTTTTCTATTGCTTCCCAGAGCGATCGCTCGCTTACCTCCAAGAAGCGCTGAACATCGGCCGATACGGTTCCCACTGGATACGTCCAAGCGTTGTCACCTGCCCAGCCGTCAACCGTTGCACCTGTATCGATAGAGATAATGTCGCCCTCTTTCAGCACGGTTTTTTTAGAAGGAATACCGTGGATAACCTGGTCGTTAACGGAAGCGCAAATGCTTCCCGGGAAACCGCCATATCCTTTGAACGTGGGAATGCCCCCATGAGCACGGATATACTCTTCTGCAAAAACATCCAGTTCCTTTGTGCTCACGCCCGGTTTGCAACGCGCCCCTACCTCGCGAAGCACCGCCGCGGATAAACGCCCCGCTTCCTTCATAGCTTCAATTTCTGCGGGCGATTTGAGAATGATCATGAGAGCACCTTTCAAGAACGCAGGAGCAGCGTGCAGCCATCTGCTCGTCTTGCTCATGGTAAAGCACCTTCGGACACAAACGGCCCAAAGTGGCAAAAAAGGCGCCCCGTAGGGCGCCTTTTCACATTACCTGTGATTCTGATACTACTCAGCCTCGGTGGAGGTTGCGGTAGTGTAATTCCTCGTGACGGAGGAATCAATGGTGATACCCGGGCTCATCGTGGAAGCAACGGTGATGCTCTTCACGTAACGACCCTTAGCGCTTGCGGGCTTCATGCGAAGCACCTCGTCGTACACGGTGCCGTAGTTCTCAGCAAGCATTTCCGGCGTGAAGCTGGTCTTGCCAAGAATGACATGAGCGATGCCGTAACGGTCGGCACGATACTCAACGCGGCCACCCTTGAGCTCCTTGATTGCCTTGGCAACATCGGGAGTAACGGTGCCCAGCTTGGGGTTGGGCATCAGGCCACGAGGACCGAGGATTTTACCCAAACGGCCAACTTTGCCCATTTGATCGGGCGTGGCAACAGCAGCATCAAAGTTGATGATGCCATTTTGGATGTCCTCGATAAGCTCGTTGGTGCCAACGATATCGGCGCCAGCCTCTTCAGCGGCACGCGCGGCTTCGCCCTCAGCGAAAACGGCGACGCGGACGGTTTTGCCCGAGCCATTGGGAAGGGCAACGGTACCACGGAGCTGCTGATCAGCTTTACGGGTATCAATTCCAAGACGGAAGTGGACTTCGACGGTCTCGTCGAATTTCGCCGTGGAGATTTCCTTCAGCAGAGCGAACGCCTCAACAGGAGCATATGCTTTGTCGGCGATCTTCTCCTCTGCTGCACGGTAGTTCTTAGATTTTTTAGCCATGCTATTTCCTTTCGTGGTGACTAGCGAGCGCTTCTTACGCTCTTCCACTTATTTCAACGACCCAACAACGGTCGCTAAAATACAACGTTAAACGATTACTGAAGAGCCTTGAGCTGCTCAGCAAGCTTCTTCGAAGGAACGTACTTCTTCTTCATTTCGCGGCCCTCGATGCGAACACCCATGGAGCGTGCGGTGCCTGCGATGATCTCCATAGCGGCCTCAATGGTGTTAGCGTTAAGGTCGGGCATTTTGATCTCGGCGATCTCACGCAGCTGATCGAGAGACAGCGTACCAACGGTTTGCAGCTGAGGAATGCGAGCACCGCTCTTGATGCCCAGCTTTTCCTTGATAAGCACTGCCGCAGGAGGGGTCTTGCAAACGAAGGTGAAGGACTTGTCTTCGTAAACAGTAATCTCAACAGGGATGATGGTACCAGCCTGCTCTTGCGTTTGAGCATTGAACGCTTGGCAGAACTGCATGATGTTCACGCCCTGCGCACCAAGTGCGGGACCTACAGGAGGAGCCGGATTGGCGGCGCCGGCAGGAATCTGCAGTTTGACGAAGCCGGTAACCTTCTTTTTCTTAGGTGCAGCCATTGTCAGAATCCTTTCGGTAATGTTTATTTATGTATCAAGGAGCTGTGCGCGAGAAGCCCCGGTCCACGCGGGCACGCACGGCACTTGAATCGTCAACCTTACAGTTTTGCGAGCTGATCGAACGAAAGCTCGACAGGAGTCTCGCGTCCGAAGATGGACACCAGAACCTTAACCTTGCCCGATTCGGGCGAAACCTCGGAAACCGTGCCATCGAAGTCGGCAAGAGGACCGGAGGTAACCTTCACGCTCATGCCCACTTCAATATCGGTGGAAGTCTTCTTAGGAGCAGCAACGTGCTTTTTGCTGCGACCCATCATTTTCTCGTACTCGGCACGCGTAAGCGGCTCAGGATTGCCCTGGCTGCCAACGAAACCGGTAACGCCGGGGGTGTTTCGTACAGCTGCCCAGCTACGCGAATCGAGCTCCATGCGTACCAGCACGTAGCCGGGATAAACTTTTTTCTCGGACTCAACGCGGCGGCCACCCTCTTTAATTTCGGTGACCACTTCGGTTGGGATCTCGATGCCGAACACGTTGTTCTCAAGGCCCATCATTTCGACGCGCTGCTTAAGCGTTTCTTTGACCTTGTTCTCGTATCCGGAATACGTGTGAAGCACATACCATTTTTTAGACATTTGCTACATCCCCAAACCCGAAACGAAAACGAGAATCGGCGTAATGACGATGTTGTCGAGAACGGCAACAAACACACCGAAGAACACCAGAGCGGCAACAACAACCAAGCTCCAGCGCATGACGTCTTGACGAGACGGCCAGGTGACTCGTTTAAGTTCGGAACGGACATCTTTAAGGAACTGGAAGCGAGATTTTTTGGCTGGAGCCTTTTCAACCTTCTTCTTTTCCTGCTTCTGCTGTGCCTGTTGGACGTTCTTGGACTCATCCGACTTGGGCTTGATAAGTGCTTTCAAGCCTTTTTTCTTTGGCTGTTCCTCTACCGGCTCAGCGGCTTTCGCCAAAGCGGCAGCTTCCTCAGCGGCCTTTTGCTCCTTACGAGCTTGACGCGCTGCGGATGCTTTTGCACGTTGAGTTTTTGACTTCTGGGCCATACGAATCCTTTAGAATGCAGTAAAAAACGAACTGTCTATAAACGCCAAACAAGCAGCCTGACTCCAAGCTGCTACATTGTTAGCAACCTCGATACAAGCTGCTTCTTCAAACAAGCTGGCAGGCCAGGAGGGACTCGAACCCCCAACATGCGGTTTTGGAGACCGCCGCTCTACCAATTGGAGCTACTGGCCTATTGCTTGTACAACAACCACCTAATATTATCGGGTTTCACGATGCACGGTGTGATGACCACACCACTTGCAATATTTCTTCATCTCGATACGATCAGGATTGTTCTGCTTGTTTTTCTTGGTCGTGTAGTTACGGCGCTTGCACTCGGTGCAGGCCAGAGTAACCATCGTACGCATAATTCTCCTCTTACGTTCCAATTTCTTGCAACGCTTGCTGACACATGAATTTCATAAACGGAGCCCGCACGAAGCGGGCTCCGCATCTCGTTCGTGAAAGCGAACTATTTGATGATCTCGGTTACACGACCGGAGCCAACGGTGCGGCCACCCTCGCGGATAGCGAAGCGGAGGCCCTGCTCCATTGCGATCGGGTGAATGAGCTCAGCCGTAATCTCAACGTTGTCGCCAGGCATAACCATCTCGGTGCCCTCGGGCAGATGAGCAACGCCAGTAACGTCGGTGGTACGGAAGTAGAACTGCGGACGATAACCATCGAAGAACGGGGTGTGACGGCCGCCCTCTTCCTTGGTCAGGATGTAAACCTGGCCCTTGAACTCGGTGTGCGGGGTAACCGAACCGGGCTTGCAGAGAACCTGGCCACGCTCGATGTCATCGCGCTTGATGCCGCGGAGCAGGCAGCCGATGTTGTCGCCAGCCTGAGCCTCGTCGAGGAGCTTGCGGAACATCTCGATGCCGGTGCAGACGGTGGTCTGGGTCTCACGGATGCCGACGATCTCCAGCGGGTCGCTCATGTGGAGCACGCCGCGCTCAACACGACCGGTAGCAACGGTGCCGCGGCCGGTGATGGTCATGGTGTCCTCGACAGCCATCAGGAAGGGCTTGTCGGTGTCACGCTCAGGAGTGGGGATGTAGCTGTCAACAGCGTCCATGAGCTCCCAGATCTTCTCCTGCCACTCTTTGTCGCCTTGGAGGGCCTTCAGAGCGGAACCACGGATGATGGGCAGGTCGTCTCCGGGGAACTCGTAGTTGGAGAGCAGCTCGCGGGTCTCCATCTCGACGAGGTCGATGAGCTCTTCGTCGTCAACCATGTCGCACTTGTTCAGGAATACGACGATGTAAGGAACGCCAACCTGACGGGCGAGCAGGATGTGCTCGCGAGTCTGAGCCATCGGGCCGTCGGTAGCGGCGATGACGAGGA
>JAZQAV010000032.1:0-11765 GCA_045545435.1 Eggerthellaceae bacterium
ACCTCCCAAATTTGGCGCGCCTCGAACGCGAGAAGAAAGATCGCGAGCGTCGCGATGCCCGCCTTATCGCGATCACTGCGCTGTTTTGCGCGCTGTGCATGACCATAGGCTTTCTTGCCGGATTTTTGCTCCGATAGGAATCTGCATAAGCGCGCGCATGCGTTATACCGTCGCATAGCTATACGCTAGACGTTCCCCCCAAATCCCCCAAAAAGCCTGAATTAGGTTGTTTTATAAACGAAACAGGTCAATCGTATGCGATTGACCTGCTGTTTTTATGGTGCGGGCGAAAGGACTTGAACCTTCACGGATATACCGCCAGAACCTAAATCTGGTGCGTCTGCCAATTCCGCCACGCCCGCTTGAGCTACATGATAGCAGAACTTTTAACTTGAATACGACAATGCCAATCGGTAATTGGTGATCGTATCATGCAACTTCATATTCCGCGAAAACGCGCGAGCATAACGTACGTGCTCGATGCGTTGGTTGGCGCTTAGTACCTACTTATCACATGACACCGTTCTGTCACGAATGCTGCATGAGCTATCACGACATAAGGGCGCGCAAAAGCGTTTGCATGGCATTTCAGCCTTCGTAATATATGGGCTTTCGGTTTTACTTCGCGCGCAATAAGCGACATAGACTACACTGCTTATCTTCGATAAACGAGTTTGTGCTAATATAATAAGTCGGCATTTATCCAGCTCGTAAGAAAACATCGTTTCGAGAGGACTATCGTGAAAGAACTTGGTCAAAAATGGACAAGCATCAGCTTGATCAAGCGCATCCTTATCGGCTTGATCATCGGTGCGCTTTTGGGTGTATTCGCACCATCCGGAATTTACGTTATTACGCTGTTGGGAACCTTATTCGTTAACGCTTTGAAAGGCGTTGCGCCTATTTTGGTTTTCTTCTTGGTTATCAGCGCTCTTGCCAACGCAAAAAGCCAAGGCAACATGAAGCACATCATTTTGCTTTATGTTATCTCGACTTTCGTTGCAGCTTTGGTGGCGGTAATCGCTACCACCTTGTTCCCCATCTCGCTCACCTTTGCCGATGGCAGCACCGTTGAACAGTCGTCGCCCTCTAACGTGTGGGAAGTTTTGAACACACTTCTGCTCAACATCGTAGCTAATCCGGTAACTGCCATCGCAAACGCCAACTACATCGGCATTTTGGCTTGGGCTGTTGTACTGGGTATCGCCCTGCGTGCCGCTTCGGACTCCACGAAAAACGTCTTCGCAAACGTCTCAGATGCTATCGCCAAAGTGGTCCGCTGGATCATCGAATGCGCACCCTTCGGCATCCTTGGCCTCGTTTACTCGGCTGTTTCGCAAAACGGCTTGGACATCTTCGTAGAATATGGCCAGCTTATCCTTTTGCTGGTGGTATGCATGTTCTTCATAGCGCTTGTCGCCAACCCCATCATGGTGTTTGTCATGACGCGCAAAAACCCCTATCCGTTGGTTTTCCGCTGCCTTAAAGACTCCGGCTTGACCGCTTTCTTCACGCGCAGCTCAGCAGCTAACATCCCCGTTAACATGACCCTCTGCGAAAAACTCGGTCTCGACAAGGACACCTACAGCGTATCTATCCCGCTGGGAGCAACCATCAACATGGCGGGTGCTGCCGTTACCATTACGGTTATGTCGCTTTGCGCCGCATACACCGTTGGCCTTCCCGTTGACATGGCTACCGCCGTTATCCTTTCGGTTCTTGCAGCGGTCAGCGCTTGCGGCGCTTCGGGCGTCGCGGGTGGCTCTCTTCTGCTCATCCCGCTTGCCTGCTCGCTGTTCGGCATCTCCAACGATGTTGCCATGCAGGTTGTAGCCATCGGATTCATCATCGGCGTTATCCAAGACTCCTGCGAAACCGCCCTTAACTCTTCTTCCGACGTGCTGTTCACCGCAACTGCCGAGTATCGCCAGTGGATCAAAGCAGGTCGCGAATTCGTTATGGGCCACGACAACACCCCCATCAAGAAATAGCTTTTCAACGCCGCAAGAATTTCTAAGAGAACGGCGAATTGGATGAATTTATAGTAACCGTGCTCTTACAATTCATGTGTTTTAGCAGCCGCGCACCCACGTTTTAGGTGCGCGGCTTTATTATTCATACAAAGGCACGCGTCCGACCGATTGGGGCTTTAATGCAATATCGCGCCAACACAACTGCTATCGATCCAGCGTCACTGGTGGAAGCCCTCATAGCCAAAGCGGTCAAACAGCCGGGCGTTAAGATAAATCGTGAAAAATACCTCCAGGCAGCCTTGGGTAAACGATTCGATAAAGAAACGGTCGCGAAGGCCATTGCCACTTCGCCTGCTCAAGCGGGCATTCATCCTGACAGCTTGCTTAAAGCGGCAAATGCGGCAATCAAATCCGAAACGTCACGGGTAACTGCGCTGTCCGCAGCTGCAGGAATTCCGGGCGGACTGGCACTTTTGGGGACCATTCCCGCTGATGCAGTCCAATATTTCGCACACGTTCTTCGCGTTGCCCAAAAACTTGCCTACCTGTACGGTTGGGAAGGCTTCATGGACCAAAAGAGCGCACCCCTCGATGAGGAAACGCGCAACATGCTACTTTTGTTCATTGGTGTGATGATAGGCGTTCAGGAGGCTGAGAACGCCCTTTTCAAGTTCTCCTCGCGTCTTGCAACCAGCGTATCAGAACGCATTGCCTCACAAACTGCCGCACGGAGCATCATCTATCCCGTTGCCAAGCAGGTCGCATCACTGTTGGGCACCGAGCTCACCAAAGAGTCGTTTGGCCACGCCGTAGGAAAAACCATCCCCGTTATCGGAGCGGCCGTATCGGGTGGTCTTACCTACGTCACGTTCAAACCTATGTGCGAGCGTTTGCGAGCCCAACTAGCCAGCCTCGAGATAGCGCACCCCGACACGTTCAAACCCGGCGTTATAGACGGCGAGATTCTTTCGGTTGAAACCATCGAAGTGTTTCACACCGCATAATTTGCGGGCACCCAGCCACGCTTTGCTATCCTCATCCGCACCTCAAACTGACAAAGTGATTGCTAGAACACCAAACGCCCTTCAGAGCCCTTCGAAGGATGAGCGTCAAGGTATTTCTGAGGGATTCGATTCATCCCCGCACGCAAACGGCTCAACAAAAAGCTCTTATCTTCCGCAGCCCATCCTGCAACGGGGACAGGATTCGACACGTGCTCGCCGTAAAAATAGCATTCTCGGGTTGTAATGCCCTCCAGCAGCTCTATTTCCTCTTGGATGTACTGCCCAAGCGTGCACTCTTCGAAAGCACCCGAGGTTAGCTCGTCTTCAAGGTCGCTCCCTGGATCTATGTGCAAGGGCGAAACGAACACAAGCGACGGCCTAATGTCATTGATAATCTCGGCATTTACCCGAGCGTGCTCATGGAGCAACTTCGGACCGGCAGCCGCATTGATGATGTTCACGCTAAATTTCAGACCGCATTTGCGCAACCGACCCAACTGTTCGCGAGCGGTTTTGGCATCGTATCCTTTGTTCATATACGAGAGCACGGAATCCATGCCCGATTCCAAACCGAAATTGACCTCGCAAAAGCCTGCGCGTGCCAAGCGTCTCAGGTCATCGTCCGATTTGTTCGCCAAATCGTTCACCGTGCTATAGCATCCAATGCTGGTGAGGTGATCGAAGTTTTTATGCAGATCTTCGGCAATCTCCAATAGAACGTCCGCAGGCAAACAGAATGCGTTGCCATTCAATAAAAAGGCACGTTGCACATGCGGGCGCACCTGCGCTGCTTCCTGTATGTCGGCTTTTATCTCGCTCATGGGCGAAATCGCAAAGTCCACATCGCGATACATCGTGCAAAAACGGCAGCTGTTGTGACTGCAGCCTGTTGTCACCTGCAAAAGCAGAGAACCAGCCTCGTAGGGCGGACGATAGGTGGTACCGGTGTAATGCATGCCGTCATCCTTCCTGACCACGTAAAACCGTTAGCAATTTCCCACGTACACATGAGCAAGGTAGCGCCTTGCCACATCTGCAAGCGCATAAACGCTCCGACGGGGTGTGGCGTCTTTGTCTTTCATATTATGACACGGGAAAAACCGCGTTACATGGTAGGGAATGTCGCTGGACAACGACGCCAACCACGATGCGCACGCGACCATGTCCTCTTCGCTGTCGTTTTCCCCAGGCACCACAAGCGTTGTGACTTCAAGATGGCAGGACGGCCATTCGGCAAGCTGTTGAATGGTGTTCATGACGGTGCGCAAACCGTTTTTGGCACCGACCATTGCATAAAAATGCTCGCTAAAGCCTTTCAAATCAATGTTCGCGGCATCTATGAGGCCTTCTAGCTCTTTTAAACGATGCGGATTCACGTACCCGTTGGAAACGAGCACCGTTTTCAACCCTTGTTCATGTGCCAACAACGCGCAATCGCGAACAAACTCGAACCCAACCAGGGGCTCGTTGTAAGTAAATGCGATACCAATGTTGCCTTGTGCCCGCAAAGCGCTTGCTTTTGCCACGATATCTTCCGGTGCAAACGAATGCCACAGGACCTCATCTTGACCAACCTGCGCAATCGATGCGTTTTGGCAAAACGGACACGACAGGTTGCAGCCATACGACCCAATTGAAAGAATGCGCGTCCCGGGATAAAAACGAGCCAGCGGCTTTTTCTCTATGGGGTCAAGCGCCATTGAAGTCACGCGACCATAGTTTTGAGGCACAACGCTCCCATCACGCGCACTGCGCGCACGGCACTTCCCCACGTGGCCTTCGGCCAATACGCACGCCTGAGGACACAAATCGCACGTGGCACGCTCGCTTGTATGTTGCGCGGGTGCAATCATGGCACGCGTGCCTGTCCCCCGCGATCGTGTCGAACCACTTCGAAGCGTTGCAGGCGCACATCACGATCGGACACCGCTATGCCCGCCTTTTGCTTGGCTATTGCCACCTGAACTTCTACCGTGTCAACGCCCTCCAAATCGGGAAGCAGCAAACCGCGCTTGTAGCCTTTCGTTACGATAACCCCGAAACGTTTGGGGTCCAAGACTTCCTCCCCCGCAATATCTTCGGGGTCTCCCAATACGTCAACCGAGTAAGACAGCGAATCGAGCTCGAAGTCGCGCACGGGGGCAAACCGGGGATCGCGGCTGCATGCCGCAATTCCATTCGCGATAATCTCGTTGGCCAAACAATCCTGAACCGCGGAAATGGTACCAATGCACCCTCGCAATTGACCGTGCTTATGAAGGGAAACGAATGCACCTGCGCGTCTTTCCAGCAGCTCTGACGGCAAGCCATCCGGTAATGGCACGGAACGACCCGTTTTCACAAAATGCTCGACGCTCAAGCGCGCAAGCTCCACATAGGGATCCGCTTCCGTTTCGCCTGCAGGATTTTTTGCGAGCTCGAAAGCGGCAACGGCGTACCCAACACCAAAAGGACCTTCGTAGCTCAATGCCTCTGATGCGATGGTTGCGTGTTGGGCTGCGCAAACCTGTTCAAGCGCACCTGCCATCATCTGGAATGCACCCAATCCGCACTCCGCCGCGCCGTAGCAGACGGAAGCGTCAAGCGTAAACAGTCCGTCCAAATCGCCCGCTTCAAACAGTTTTACAACCTGGTTATCGAATTGCGGACCACGCGCATCAAAACCATAGGGGCCGTCCGCTTTAAGCTTATGGGACATATCGCCGCTGGCGATAAACACAACGCGCTCGCCGCACTCATCAGATGCTTGAGCCACTAATGCGCCCAGACGTTTGTGCACAGCGGCCGAAAGCCCCGAAAGGCCTATTCTGACCACTTTGACCTTATCGAGCAATTCGCGCACGAAATACAACGGTATAAACGTCCCATGATCCATTTCGCCCGAGGAATGCTTATCGTAGAGCAAAGGGATGCCGCTTTCGTCTGCAAGACGGCTCAAGGTTGAGGCGAGCACGCTATCGCCAGCAACCTCAAGAGAGGCTTCGGGCGCCCGGAACGCGCGCATATCGCCCCACAGATGCACCGGCGCATCCAGATAAAAGGCATTTCGATAAAGCGGTGCGTGAGGCGATGCAATAACTATCGTATCGGGGGCAAGCGCCACTATCCGACGCGCAACCTCGCGATACGAATCAATTGTTTTCTGAATGCCCTGCTGCGAACCGCGCCCTACCTCGGGGATTATCAGCGGCGGATGAGGAACAACGTATGCGGAAACAATACCCATGGCAGCCTCCTTCGTCCTCACATTATAACGCGCGCACTCTTAAGCAGGACACGCCACGCTTTTCATGCGTTAACGCAAATACGGGGCAAGTTCGTCCGTCGTTGGAACGTCGTTCGCACGCGTACCATAATGGGCGAAAATGACGTTCAGGTCGTGGTCAACCACGAACGCGCCGGGAAGCTGAAGCTCGTTGCCTTCATATTTACCGTGCTTGAAACCCTCGGCTTTGATGCGCTCCAAAAACGCGCGACCTTCATCATCGAACAAATCGGCTTTTGTCGCCGTAGAGCCAAGCTCGAACAGCTTGTAGAGCGCTTGTTCCGCATCGCAGATAATGTCAAACGGAATGCCGGCTTCCTCAACGCCTTCGCGCACGAGCGCGGGGTCCGACTGGAACACGATAAGCAATTGCCCGCCCGCATCTTCGATGGTTTTGTAGTTCGTTAAGAACTGGTGCAGGTTGTACTGGCACATGGTGCACCCGATATAGCGCAGAAAGACGATAGCGGTATTACCGTCCACCCGCTTCACCGTGTCTGTTATATGAACGTTCTCCTCGAACGGCGTGCGGTATGTAAAATTAGGCATTACTGAGCCTGTGGCCAATTTGGTCATATGGTTCCCTCTCTGTCTCCCCTTGCTACAAACCATCCTAGTACACTTCTATGACATTGAACAAGGGAGTTTATCAGATGACCTTTACATGAGACTCGTCGTTGCTCATCTAAGTTTCAATTTCTTTTAGCTATCCTGTTGTCTCTACCTGTGATACCGAAGAAAGAATCGCATGAGCGTTCTTAAGGGCCCCATATTGCTGCTTGCTACCGCATTGTTGTGGGGCTTTGCATTCGTGGCGCAAACGACGGCGTCACAGCAAGTTGAGCCTTTCACGTTCAACGCTTCCCGCAATTTTGTTGGCGTTGCGTTTCTGTTGTTCGTTATCGCGCTGCGCAAGAAAAACGGGCAGGACAAAGCTCCCCAAACCAACAGCGATGCAAACGGTTACACGGTTCGCACGCTTCTTGTTTCGGGCTTTTTGTGCGGCACCGTATTGTGCGCTGCTTCGTTTTTGCAGCAATCCGGCATCACTGCCTATCCAGATGAAGCCGCCGCATCGGGGCGATCGGGCTTTGTGACGGCAACCTATATGGTAATGGTGGCCGTTATCATGTCGCTTTCTGGGAAGCGACCCCATCCGCTTGTTTTCGCTTCTGTTGCCATTGCCTTGTTGGGCATGTACCTTTTATGCGTCCCCGAAGGCTTTGAGAGCGTGTACTGGGGCGATTGGCTTGTTTTTGCGAGCGCACTCGGATACGCCTTGCACATTGTTGTCATCGACCGATACACCGCCGTCGACGGCGTGCGCCTTTCGTGCGTTCAGCTTCTTGCAAGCGGATGCATCTCTTTAGTTTGCGCACTCATTTTTGAGCAGCCCACAGCGCAAAACGTACTTGCAGCATTAATCCCCATCCTTTATGCGGGCATTTGCTCTGATGGAATTGCGTACACGCTACAAATAGTCGGGCAAAAGTACACCGACGCCACCGTCGCTTCCGTTATCATGAGCCTGGAATCGGTGTTTGCGGCTTTTGGCGGCTGGCTTTTACTGCACGAAACACTCTCACTGGTTGAGCTTACCGGGTGCGCGTTGGTATTTGCCGCCGTTATCGTGTCTCAGCTTCCCTCGTTCCTAGAAAACGCACGCAAAAGAGTATAAGGAGCGTATGCGCTCATATCGCACAGCGACCAGAGCGCATCATAAGACAACGCACGCAACCGAAACGCTTCTCCAACGTACGCGACAAAGCAATCAAACCGCTTGAAGAACTTTGCGTATAATAATGCTTGTTCGCATCTTTGACGGCATCTTAGGACCTTATGTTTTCAGCAATAGCCAACGTACTTGCACTCATCATGCACCCCATCTACGACCTTACGGGAAACTGGTGGGTTACCATCCTTTTGTTCACGTTGGTCACCAAAGTAATCCTGATGCCCATGTCGCTGTGGGTTCAGTGGAACAGCATCGTCATGGTCAAGCTCATGCCGGCGCTCAATCGCATTAAAGCGCGCTATTTCGGCGACCAGGAAACCATTGGCGAAAAGCAGAACGAGCTCTACAAAGAGAAGCACTATCACCCCATGCTGAGCTTGGTTCCGCTGGCAATACAGATCCTGATATTGTTCGGCCTTGTTGATGTGATACACATGATCACCGACAGCGGCGCCCCTGGAACCGAGTTCTTGGGGCTTGTCCCCATCGAAGATGGCGGAGCAAGCTGGATTATGGTGGTTCTGGCGGGCTTGTCGGCCGTTGCCTTGGGTGTTGCGCAAAACCACATCAACCCGCTGCAACGCGAGCAATCGCGGGCCGAAAAGAACACCACCAATGGCATATCTATTGCGCTCTCCGTCTTTTTGGGCGTTTTTGTCGCGGCGGGCATGTGCTTCTACTGGATTTGCTCCAACCTTTCGGCAATAGTCGTGCAGGCGCTTTGCAACCTCATAATCAAGCCGAAAGACCATATCGATTACGACGAATTGGAAGCAAGCCGTAAGGCGCTCGATGAGCTCAACAAGCTTGATGGCAACAAGAGTCCCTGGTACAAGCGCGATCCGTTGGCAAAACGAGAGAAAGCCGATTACAAGCGCTTTTTCAGCGTGGATGGCAAACATATCGTGTTCTACTCCGAGGGAAGCGGTTTCTACAAGTATTTCAAAGGCCCTATTGAGTATGTTTTGTCGCACTCCGATGCGCATATACACTACGTCACCAACGATCCCAACGACCAGATATTCGACATCGCAAAAGAACAGCCGCGCATTCACCCGTACTACCTGGGGCTTCAGCGCACTATTACGCTGTTCATGAAAATGGATGCCGATATCGTGGTTACTTCTACGGAAGATTTGGACACCTATTACCTTAAACGCTCGTATGTGCGCAAAGACATCGAATATGTTTTCACGTTCCACCATATGACCTCGACGCACATGACGGCCACCAAAACCTCCTACGACAATTTCGATACCGTATTGTGCGTAGGGCCCCATCAAATAATAGAATTGAGACGCGCCGAGGAACTGTACGGAACCAAGCATAAGAAGCTCATTGAATGCGGCTACCATCTTCTTGATGAGAACATCACGTCGTACGAAGCGCTGCTAGAACGGCGCGCGCAAGCTGGCATAAGGGGCAACGAAAAGCCAGTTGTTTTAATTGGCCCCTCTTGGCAAGATGGCAACATTTGCGATCTTTGCTTCGATGAACTGTATGCCAAGCTAAAAGGGCACGGATGGAAAATTATCGTTCGCCCGCACCCCGAATACGTAAAGCGCTTCAAACCGCGCTGGGAGGCAATTTTGGCACGTTATGCCAACGAACCAGAAGATGAACTGTATTTCGAGAAAGACTTCTCGTCCAACGAAACCGTGTACACCTCCGACATCTTGATTACCGACTGGTCAACCATCTTCTGCGAGTTTTCGTTCTCTACGTTCAAACCTACGATTTTCATTGACACGCCCATGAAGATAGGCAATCCCGACTACGAAGAGCTGGGCATCGAAGCAACGGACATCACCTTGCGAAACGAAGTGGGCATCTCTTTTGACCCGGAAAACCTCGAAGGCATCGATGACGCTATCGAAGATATGCTCGCGCACAAAGATGCATGGCGCGATCGCATTTACGACGTGCGCGACAAAACCATCTTCAATATTGGTCATGGTACAGAAATTGCGGGCGAATATCTTATAGATGCAATGATCGCCCACCAAAACGAACGAGAACGCAGCGCCTAGTTGCACGACGCAACCACGAGAACGGAAAAGAATACCATGGGCAGCAAAAAGCGCTCATCATGGAGCAGGCAAAAAGAAGAATTCAGAAGCCAACTTAACACCTACGATAGCCTGTTTTCTTCAAGCGATGATGCATCTGCCCGTTACGGTATCGATAATGCATTCGCAAAAGAGCAATCAAGAAAGCGTGCAAACCTTCAGCAGAAAGACGAAGCGCGCAGAAAGAAAGCGTGCACGTCCAAAAAAACGCTATTCATCAAGAACCGAAGCACGTGAGGTAATTGCCGAATGCGCAGCTCACGGAACAGTTGGGTTGCGCGAATACAAATGCCCGTACTGCAACGGATGGCACCTTACGCACAAAGACCAATTCGAATAATTAAACTTTGCGGATCGATGGCCAAACAAATTGCGGTGCCCTGATTGCTACGTGCTCGGAAACGCCTTCTTGCCTATAACTCCAACAATAGGACAGCGTCATATCACTCGGGCAACAAAAAAGCCTCCGGGCGGAGGCGATGTGTTAAATGGTGGACCGTCGGGGACTCGAACCCCGGACCTTGGGATTAAGAGTCCCCTGCTCTACCAACTAAGCTAACGGTCCATAAGGCATATGTATGCGTTCAACGCGATTTCGTATCTTACGCGATTAGTCATCCTGTTTCAAGGAAAACGACATTTTCGCCAGAAACGTTCGCGCTGGGGTGGGTGAAGGGACTCGAACCCTCGACCTCCAGAGCCACAATCTGGCGCCCTAGCCAACTGGGCGACACCCACCATGTGCGCAAGGAGAAATAATAGGGTTTTGCTTAGAAAAACGCAAGAGGGTTTTCAAAGGCATCCACGCAATCCCGAAATGAACATAACTAGCACCACACCACGCGTACACGTGCCCTCTTTTAGCTGAACTGGTGAATAGCGTCCCTTAACGCCCGTTGCATCAAACGCGCTCAAATATAATGGTCTTACACGAAATGTAAAAGGAGCAACTTTGGAACCAAAACAAGTAAACGATAAGCTTACCGAAAAACGATTTGCGCTGCTCATAGACGCAGACAATGTTTCAGCGAAATACGTTGCCGTCATACTGGACGAGTTATCGAAATACGGTACCGTCACCTACAAACGCATCTACGGCGACTGGACCACTACCCTGCATTCCAAATGGAAAGACACCCTGCTGGAAAACTCCATCACCCCAATCCAGCAGTTCAGCTACACGCAGGGAAAAAACGCGACCGATCACGCCATGATCATCGATGCCATGGACATCCTCTACACCGGCCAAGTGGATGGTTTTTGCATCGCATCATCCGATAGCGATTTCACCCGATTGGCCGCCCGCATACGCGAAAGCGGTCTCACCGTCATCGGCATGGGCGAAAAGAAAACCCCTCTCGCCTTCCGTAAAGCCTGCGACATCTTCACCACGCTCGAGATACTCTTGGATGAAGTGCCCACCAAACGCGGGCGCAGGCACACCGGACATGCTCCCGAAGGCCCCGCACCCTCCATCGCCATAGAGCGCATAGAGGAAGCCGTTGCCGCCATTGTCACCTACAACCTGAACAACGGCAAAGCAACCGGGTTAGGCGAAGTGGGAAGCCGCCTGCAAAAACGCTATCCCGACTTCGACGTGCGCAGTTACGGAACCAATCAGCTTCGCAAGCTTTTAGAAGGATTTGAGAGCGTTTCGGTAACGCAAGAAGGCAATTCCATATCTGTTGTACTGGTCGACGACCCAACCGATGCAAGCAC
>JAZQAV010000033.1:0-5702 GCA_045545435.1 Eggerthellaceae bacterium
GACCCCTTCCTCTATGCGGCTCTGGCAGTCCGGTTTTACGATTCGAGGCCATGCTAACCCGCGACCAAGACGGGCTCAAAGCCCGCAATCTCATCGAGAGACGCAGGGGTCTCTCGCCGCATCTCGATGAGCATATTGTCATGTCGTTAAGCTCCGCAGTTTATCCTTGCCTTTGCTAGACGTTCGCAAAACGGCACAAATCGCCAACTTAAGGCAATTTTTGGCAGAATTCGTAAAATATCGTGACCGGGCCCAACGATACAGCGCGTTAATACGACCGAAGACGTCGATGTACCACGTTTGTGCGAGCGAAGGCATCAATGCAGCGCTGGCACGGCCGAAGAAGTAGAGATGACCTTGGCGCAGCCGAAGGACGTTGATGCGGTGCCGGCACTAACACAAACACCCGAATATAAGTGCGCGTTTTAATTGCGGGCAGCTGCTCCCAACTTGATAACTTTGGGATCGAAACTGAACACCTCATCCATTGAAACCGCAGGTTGAAGCGAGATGCACTGCTTCCAGCACACGTCAACGCACAAACCGCATTGCACGCAATCGCTGGTGCTGAATTCAAGCACTTCCACCTGTTCGATGCTCGTTCCTGGAGCACGATGCAGCGCGGATGTGGGGCAGAACACCGCGCACATGCCGCATTGGATGCAGCGCAAGGGGTCAATCTCTACCGATGCGAACAAACGCGTATCGATATAGCGCGTTCCGTTAGTTGCTGTTAGCGCTGATTCGGAAGACACCGCAGCATCTTCAAAGGCTTCGCTGGCCGCCGACGCAGCCTCGGCGGCTAACTCGCCTATCGCAAACAGCGCATTAACCAGGGCATCGTGACGCGGGACGGCGATGATGGGCAACGTGCCCTCTTCGGAAACGCGCAAGCGCTCCCCTATGCTCGTTACGTCGTTTGCACCAAGCTCCTGTTTGATGGCCGAATCGGCAGCCGTCACGGCCATCTCGCGCGCCGATTTCACCGTGTCGGAGAAAAACGTTCGCCTCGAAGAGCCGTACATACCGGTAGCGTCCTCAACAAGAAGCCGCTCGGGAACGTCATGCGTACGCAAAACACATGGCTTTGCGCCTTGCAGCGAAAGCAGTGCGTTGGCGGTGCTCACCGTTTTGTCCACCAGGTCGTTTACGAATCCGTATTTGCACGTTGCACAATTGCCGTCCACCAGCACAACCGAAGTGGCGCCTTCGGCCAAAGGGGCCAGCAGCAAATCCTCATGGATGTGCCCCATGCAGGGAACCTCGGCAAACAGCGAGGGATCGGCTTCGCGCTTCGACGCTTTTCGCGCGCATACGACAACAGCTTGGCCGTCGTTTGCGCGCCACGCGGAATCAAGCTGGTGAGCGGCCGCTATATCGGTCGGTTTAAGGGGACGAATAGCCTCGGTGGGACACACCAGCGCGCACAATCCGCAATTGACGCAGTTCAAGGGGCGTAGGCTTAGGTAGTTATCCTTCACGGTAATGCAGTCATGCGGGCACACATCAACGCAGCGGCTACATTTGGCGTTTC
Source organism: Eggerthellaceae bacterium (assembly GCA_045545435.1). Classification (GTDB taxonomy): domain Bacteria; phylum Actinomycetota; class Coriobacteriia; order Coriobacteriales; family Eggerthellaceae; genus UMGS1502. The sequence goes on from JAZQAV010000033.1 coordinate 1,535, forward strand.
TGTTACGCACCGTCACGCAACTATCCTGCAGCAGAACCATGGGGCTTTTTTCCAACGATTCAGCGACATTGACGATGTCATTCAAGCTCGGCATATCACGCCTCTCAAAACAGCGCATGTGGTTACACAGGACACTGAGCGAAGCAGCGTTTAAGGCTTGTTGCCCATCAAGTGAGCAAAAGCCACAAACGCAAGTTTGCTGAACGCAATTAGTTTGCTCCTCCCCTGCATTTATCGGCAATTATAGCAGTATGGCTTTACCGAAGGTATCAGCTGCATTTGCGTGTACAATAAGCACTCGCACGAAACAAAACGCAAGCTAAAGAACGTCTGCACCACCCGGTGCGTTGCGTTTTAATCAGCCGTTTTAACGACCATTTCAACAAGATGCCCATCGATTTTCTTCAATACCTGATAATTTGCCCGCTGTCATTTGTTGCGGGCTTTATAGACGCCATCGCCGGAGGCGGCGGATTGGTTTCGCTGCCCGCTTACATCATCGCGGGGCTTCCCGCACATGCGGCCATTGCTACCAACAAAATGAGTGCGTCCATGGGAACGGCGCTCACTACGTTTCGCTTTGCGCGCAACGGCTACATTCCGTGGCGCATCGCAGGATTTTGCCTGATTACCGCCTTCATCGGAAGCGCATTGGGCGCACGGCTCACGCTCATGGTGTCCGATTTGTACCTTAAGGTGTTCCTTTTGGTACTGCTGCCCGCAATTGGAATCTACGTTATGCGCGGCAAAGCGTTCGAAGCGCACGGAGAGCAGCTCTCCCGCACGAAAACGATTGCCATCGGAATGGCGGTTGCCCTGGTAGTAGGCGTGTACGACGGATTCTACGGCCCGGGCACGGGAACGTTTTTGATTCTGCTGCTCACCCTGTTCGCGCATATGGATATCACCACCGCCAACGGAACCACAAAGGCCATCAACTTGGCCACCAATGTGTCAGCTCTGGCCGTGTTTCTTATGCACGGCGAAGTGCTCATCGTGCTTGGGCTGGTGGCCGGCGCTTTCAACATTGCGGGCAACTATTTGGGCTCGCGCTCCTTTGACAAAGGCGGCTCCAAGATTGTAAAGCCGACGATGATTCTGGTTATCGGCGTCTTCTTCGTGCGCGTTATAGGCGAGCTTTTGGGCGTGTGGTAAACCCACACGTGAGTTCACGCGGGCACAAAGCGCTCGCTCGCCCGCAGACGCGAAAAACGGGCAGCCGAAAGGCCGCCCGTCGTATAGCTAATTGCAAACTCTTGAAACCATGTTGGCCTGGCGCATGCACCTGAGCCAGGTTGCCCCAGCGCGTGCACACGAGCCATGTCAGCTCAGTGGGCGCGCATAAGCCAAACTAACGGCTTATTCGAATGAAACGCCCCAACGCCTCCCCTGCGTCTTCCACGCCTCAAGGCATTCGGGCAAGCCCGCTTCCTCGAAATAAGCGCACTCGGCAACAAACGCGTCCTGATCGATTGCCGATGGCAGAGCGTACATCTTATCAAGGAACACGAAGAACTTCTCGTCGAACAGCGACGCAAGCTCCGCCTTGAAATCGCGGCGCACGTCCACCAAGCGGTAATCGTAGTTGTACCAGAACTTGCGGCGGTAGATGGGCGTTGCGATAGCGCCCGAAATTCCCTCGAGTTTACGGCGCTGCTCAGCAACCGTGCGCTGGCTGGCATCCATCGCATATTTGATGGGACCATCAGGGGATTCACGATAGGCTATTCCGTAGAACACCTTGCTGAAAATATCGCGCTCAACAACCGAATCAAGCATCTCTTGGCGCTCTTCGGCCACCCAATTCATGAAATGACGGTAGCTGCGCGGCGTTAGATTTCGACGCAGGAAACAGCTTTCAACCAGCGTCTCGAACATGGTGATCAGACGCTCGTCAAACAGGCCTTCGATCTTTTCTTGCGCACCTTCAAGCAACGTAACTGCAGCATCGTTGTAGCGCCCCTTCGACGCTTCGCCAAGCTTGATCCACAGCTCTTCGGGATACGTATCGCGCAACTGCTTGCAGCAATCAACCTTCACCTGCGTGGATATCTCTTCCTCCATGCCCGCGGGCAAAAGACGCCTATCGCGGTACACCTGCAGCGGAAGCGGGAATTTTTCCTCCAACGACAGCTTCACCAGCTCTTCGTACATGGGGTTTTCTTCCTTGCTCACGCGATAGTGACGACGGCCATCTTCCCAATATGCCGTTGCGAACACCTCGAACTCAATTTCGAAGCGCCGCAGCTCTATCATCTTCCCAACGTCTTGCGCAACTTTGAAATCGCGGTGGGCCATCTGGAAGCTCATGTTCATCTGTTGCAGTTGAGCCATTCCAACGGTCATGATATGCCTCCCTGCTTTTCGCTTGCCGTGTTGTCGGTGCCGGCATCGATTGCGCCCGCAGCGCTGGCATCGGTTGCGCCCATAGTGCCTACAACAGCGCTTGTGCTGCCATCCAAGAAGCGTACGCGCATGCGGCCATCTTCGTCGCGCGTAACCGATACTGGGCGCTCAAGCAGCCTGCCCAGCGTATCGGCACTGAAGCATTCGTCCATGGTGCCCTTGGCAAACGCGCGGCCCTTTTTAAGGATGAGGGCATGCGTGAACACGTCCAGCAGCTCCTCGGTGTAGTGCGTAACGTAAATGATGGACGTTTTGCCCTCGCGCACGATTTCGCGCACCATCTCGAACACACGCTCGCGCGCGTCTATGTCCAAGCCAGAGCAGGGCTCGTCCAAGATAAGAATCTCAGGTTCGTTGAACATCGCACGGATGAGCAGCACGTTCTGACGCTGACCCTTGGAAAGCGTGCAGAAAGGCATGTCGGCCTTTTCGGTAAGGTCGAATTTGGCCAGCCATTCCTTCGCGCGGCCGATGTCGGTTTCGTCGATGGAATCGTCAATCCCCAGCATGCCCGTTTTGCCGGCCAGAATAATTTCAATGGCCGATTCGTTGCGGTAGTAATTGTCGAAAAACGAGCTGCTCACCAACCCAACGCGCTTGCGCATCTGCAAGATGTTGTCTTCGGTCACCTTTTCGCCGAACAGCGACACCGTTCCTTGCGAATAATGGCGATACCCTGCAATAGCGCTGAGCAGCGTAGTTTTGCCGCTGCCATTCATGCCAAATACCACCCACTGCTGACCCGGCTCAACCTCCCAGTTGATCTCGTTCAACAGCATTCGGCGGCCCACTTTTACCGTGAGCTTTTTAACGTTTACCAATGCGGAATCCATGACGCGCACCTTACTCGGAGGGAGCATCAGCGGACACCACTATGATGTCGTCAAGATCCTCATCGGTTAAATCAAGCATCTCGCCCATGTAGTGCGTCTTTTCCGGCTTTACCGTGAACCCGTCGCGGCCTAAAAAGCCGAGCGCCTTGTTTTCCCAGGCCATAACTTCGCACACCTTGGCAATGTTCATGCGACGTGTTTTCTCGGAGTCTTCAAGGTCGGGGAAATAGTCGAACTTCGTCTGGTCGACAAAGTATTTCGCGCTTTCGTATATCTCCTGCTCAACGCCAAACTCAATGCGATCGCACGTCTTGCAGAAAATCTCGACGCGGGCAGCATCATGCTCGCTGAAAATGAGCTGCTTGAGACGCAGACGACCTCCGCAGTGCTTGCACACACAGCGTTTGGCGCGCTCCTTCAGCATCTCGGTACGGCCTTCGGCCTGGTAGGATAATTCATCCATTGCTTTCGCTCCTTTAGGCTCCGCTTAAAACAAAAGGATGCACCCTCATTGCGAAGATGCATCCCGGCTCGTTGGGTAGTTGAAATCTGGGTGTTAATTAGGGGGGCCACCTGAAACAGTGTCAGACAAGCAAACAGCAGCCTCAACTGACCCGCCAAGCCTAACCCAGTTGGGCCGACAGTAACGTCGGCCCAACCTAGGTTTCGTTAAAACCCTTATGAAGCGAGATTAAATGTCTTCGGTGAAGATCTGGTATACCGGAGCACCCTCGCATTGAGCCGGCATACGTACGCCAGCGAGAACAGCCATGGTGGGCGTGAAGTCGACCTCATGGATAACGCGGTCGGTCTCGAAGCCCTGCTTAACACCGTCGCCAGCCGCGATGAAAATCGGGCAGATGGAGGTGTCGGCCATGCCCCAGCACGTGCCCAGGGACTCGCCATGGTCGTAGTTGTAGCCCTCAGCA
>JAZQAV010000034.1:0-26392 GCA_045545435.1 Eggerthellaceae bacterium
TTCTGTTCACCACCATCGGTGGTTTCCGTGGCGTGGCCTTTACGGATGCGCTGTGCGGCATTGCGATGATCGTAGGCATTGCTGTGCTTGCGGGTGGCATTCTTTCCGCAGGTGGCGGCTATGCCAACATCATGGACACCATCGCTGCGAATCATCCCGACATGATGGAGCCTCTCTCGGGTGGAAAAATGCCCTATGGTTTGTATTTTACCCAGTGGTTGTTGGTGGGCGTGTTCACGTTCTGCCTGCCACAAAGCGTGGTGCGCACGATGAGCTACAAAGATACCAAAGCGCTGCATTCCGCCATGATCTGGGGCACGGTTATCTGCGGTGCCATGATGATTGGTGTGACCTCGCTTGGTGTGTTGTCGGCGGGTATCTTGCCTGGTGAGCTTGCCGACTATGGCGGAAGCGTCGACAACATTATCCCAACGGCAATCGTGCAAAGCCTTCCGCCTTGGTTGGCGGGCGTGGCCATTATCGGCCCCATTGCCGCCAGCATTTCGACGGTATCCAGCCTGCTGATTGCAAGCTCGTCGGCAATCATCAAAGACTTGTGGTTGCATCATGCCGAAAAAACCGGAAAGCCCGTTGCGGAACAAGCGGTGATGCGCTCGAGCCAGGTAATAACGCTGGTCATCGGTGCGGTTGTTTTCGTGCTCTCCATTGTGCCGCCTGACGTTATTTGGAAGATCAACATGTTCGCTTTTGGCGGCTTGGAGACGGCATTTTGTTGGGTTTTGGTTGGTGCTCTGTTCTGGAAACGTGCGAACAAGGTGGGAGCGCTGCTGTCTATGGGCGGCGGAACGCTGGCCTACTGTGTAACCATGGCGCTTGGCTTCAAGATTGCCGGTTTGCATCAGATCACAATAGGAATAACCGTTGCGTTGTTGCTGATGGTGATTGGCTCACTTGCAACAAAGCCAACCGACCAGAAAACTCTGGAGCCGTTCTTTCCCCAAAAGTAAGAAGTACTTAGCGCGCTTCGCGATGCTAGCGCTCGAACAGTACGCCACCGCCTTCGGTGGGGTGATCGTACCACAGCACTTCCGCCGCATTGGTTTTGTAGGCAAGTAGCTTGGCGACAATCATCACGTCGCCGCCTGCCGATGTGGTCATGATAAGTCCCAGGATAAGCAGCCAGAACGAACCGGTGGCAAGTGCCACAATTGACGGGATAATGCCCAAAAGCACCAGTGGCATGAGTGCGCCTATCAGGTACTTATCGCGAGGCAACGCCGAAGAGCAGGTGCAGTAGGGGCTCAAAGTGTTCCGCATGACGCCGAATTCTATATCTTTCATGCCGTGCTCGGAGAACAGGCTCCACGTTATGCCATGGACGAGCTCATGAACCACGACCAAGACGATGAGCGCAACAAACAGCAAAAGGGCCTCGAAGGAATCCATCCCGATGCGCGCATTGGGATTAAGCCAAACGAACAAAACGAAGTACAAAACAAGCAGGGGCACCGTTGCGACAAGGGTTATGACGGTCGCTTTTTTTACGTCGATGGTGAGGTCGACTTTGCGATATCCCTGTGCCTGAAGGCTGGTGCAAAGCTCATCAAAATGCGCAAGCCGCCGCGCTTCCGCTGCGGTTAATGTGCGGGGGTTGCCTTTAGACACGGTTTGCCTCCGAAGCCTTGTTGAACTCTTCGATAATACGCACGGTTGCTTTAATCACGTTTGCCGTAAATCCCCAAATAAGTGGACTGCTACCGAGGTAAAACGTCACATCGCGCGCGGATCCTTTAAACGGATAGGCGCGCCCGCCGGGGATAAGCTCCCAGGGGAAATCGTCAGCAAAAGCAGATGCGGGGTCAAAGCTGTACGTGGTTGGGCGGTTTGCGAAAAACCACGAGAGGGGCACCGTGAACACATGGTCGACCTCTGCGGGGTCATACGTTTGCTGGTAGTCGTGCACTATCGCAGCATAAACGGCAATGGGCCTGTCTCCCGGCCCACGATAGTCGCCCAGCCACGATAAGAGCTCTACCTGCTGTTCGGCCAGCTGCAGCTCTTCGCACATTTCGCGAATCGCGGTCTCTTCGGGATGTTCGCCTTGCTCCCGCCTTCCTCCTGGCAAACAGACTTCTCCCGGCTGGCGCTTGAGATGCTGTGCACGCACTTCAAAAAGCAGGTCAAACGATTCTCCGGTTGAAAGCAAGGAGACGATGGTTGCGGCTCCGGGCGTTGCGGTGCGCTCGGTTGGAGCATACGCAGCTAAAGCCGCGCGCACGCTTGATTCGTCAAGGTTTTCCATGGCGCGTAAAGAGGTTTGCGGCGATTCTGGGCTTTCGGTTCGAAAGGCCTGCTCGTGATATGTTGAATTGGGCTGCTGCATAGGTTTTGGATTATACGACTTTCAGTTGGTTTTTGCTGCCGAGTGCGGGTGGCTGCCCGCTGTCCGTCGCTTACATTTGTGAGCCGTTTATTTAGCAGTTAGGCGGTTTGTGTTCGATAAGCCGAAAGCGCATGGTATGATTTCGCGCAGAGAGAGAACCAATCAATTTCCAAACAAAGGTTGCGTCATGGCTATACGCATTGTCTCCGACTCTTCTTCGGATCTTCTTAGTTTTGACGGCATCGATTATACGACGGTGCCTTTGAAAATAATGTTCGGCGGAAAAGAGTACGTGGACGAGTTGGGGACCGATTGCGAACAAATGGTTCTTGACCTGCAGAAACACGAAGGCCCCTCCACCACATCGTGCCCCAATGTGCACGATTGGCTGAGTGCTTTCGAAGGGAGCGACGAGGTTTTCGGCGTCACCATCAGCAGCGGTCTTTCGGCGAGTTACTCGACGGCGGTTATGGCGGCCGAGCAATACATGGAATCGCATCCAGGGGCTAAGGTGTACATATTCGATAGCAAGGCAACGGGCCCCGTGCTGCGTTTGATCATCGAAAAGGTGCGCGAGTTTGCCAATCTCGGCAAAACATACGACGAAATCAAAGCGCTGGTAACTGCCTACCAGCAGCGCATCAAGATTTTGTATTCACTGGAATCTCTTAACAATCTTGCGCGCAATGGCCGCGTTAACGTGCATGTGGCGCGCATTGCCACCGCTTTGAATATGCGCATGATCGGCCACGCAAGCGATGAGGGCAAAGTTGACCTCATTCATAAGTGTCGTGGTGAACAGCGCGCGCTTAAAACCATAGTTAACGAAATGGCTGTTCGCGGCTTCTCTGCGGGTATAGTTCATATCGATCACTGTTTGAATGCATCTGCCGCGCAAAAGATGAAAGACCTGATTGAGAAAACGTTCCCCGGCAGCACGGCCTACGTACATCCTACCGGAGCCCTTTGCAGCTATTACGCCGACAAAGGCGGCCTTATTGTGGGGTACGAAATTTAAGCAATCATCTGCGATTTCACGAGTTATTAAAGCCAGACGCACACCTTGGTGCGTCTGGCTTTTTTAGCTAGGGCATGTCGTTCGGTAATTTGGGCGTGCGGTACTGCACCGCGACGGTTTCCGGGAACGTCCCTTGATGTGTTAGGCGTGCGCCTCAGCCGCGTGGCGATACAGGTCTTCCAGCTCGCTTATTATTTTGTCTTGTGCGTAATGCTCGCGTGCGTAGCTTGCGATTGAGTGGCGCCAATCCCTGCTCGTGTCTTCGCTCACACGGGCAAGCGTTTGGCGCACAGCTTCCGCAAGCTTCGTGGGGTTTTCGGGCTCAACCAAGGCGCCCACCTTATCGTTCACAAAATCGGGCAAGCCGCCTTCATTGGAGGCTATTACGGGGATCCCGCAGGCCATGGCCTCTATTGCGACCAAGCCAAACGGCTCGCGGCGCGAGGGAACAACGCTCAGGTCCGCTATGTTGTACAGCTTGCAGAGCTCCTGCTGGTTTACGTTGCCTAAGAAAAATACGGACGTGAGCCCAAGAGTTTCCGCCTGTTTCAAGAGCGCGGCTCGGTCTTCTCCGTCTCCCGCGAGCAAGGTAAGAGGGATGCTTCCGCATTCCTCTTGGATGGCTTGCTCGTATTGGGCGGCTGCGTTCAGCAGCACGTCAACCCCTTTGAAGTGCGTGAGCTTTCCGGCAAACATCACGACGGGCTGCGCGCTGCTTTTTGGCGCAATGTGGTATGCGGCCAATATTTTGGCCCTTGAAACGTCCTGCTCGTGGAATACATGGGGGTCAAACCCGTTTCGCATCATCTTGAATTTGGCGGCATGTTGGGGAGATTGTCGCAACAAGAGCTCTTGGCTGTCCTTCGAGATGGTTATCACCGCGCTGCAGGTTTCCAGCGCGCGATCGGCGTAGGAGCGCAAATGTGGCCACTTTTGATAGCCCATCAAGTCGGTCCCGTGAGCTGTGAGAACAAGCGGCACGTCGAAGTCGGCAGCAAGCGATGACAAAATCCATACGTGTTGTCCGTGAATGACGTCGGGGGAGAATTCCTTTACTTCTTCTGCGATGGCCGCAGAAAAGGCTTCCGTGTATTGGGCGAGCTGCTCGTTGGTGAGGTCGCCGAAGGTCATCAAGCTGCGCGGGTGCGTGGTGAAGCAGGGGAAGTTGAACGGCAGCGGCCGATTGGGGCTGAGCCCATCCGCTTGGCTGCAGTTTGCGGCAGTCGATGGAGCGGCGTTCGCGTCAGCTGCAAAAAAGACAGGATGAAGCTTAACGCCCGGAATTTCAGGGACTTCCGCAGTGTTCTCGGGAAAGATTATGCATACGCCATGCCCGCGTTCGGCCAGATGGACGGCCAGGTTGCGCGTATAGGTTCCGCTTCCAGACCCGGTAAGCGGAAAGTGGTTGATTAGCAAGATGTTCATCCGAAACCCTTTTACGAAGCTGTTACAGTTGCTCCACCAAATTGCTGGTCTCGCGTGCGATGCGCATTTCTTCGTCGGTGGTTACCACGCAAATGCGAATGGGGCTGTCGTCTATCGAAATTATGCGGTTCATGCCAATTTCGCCCACCACGTTGTTGCGCTCTTTATCCAAGATCATGCCCATGTGAGCAAGGCCGGCGAAAATGCGCTCGCGAAGCGGGGCGGAGTTCTCGCCGATGCCCGCGGTCATCACCACGGCGTCGGTGCGCGTCATAGCGGCGTAGTACGAGCCGATGGCCTTTTGGATGCGATACACATACATGTCGATGGCCAAGTTGGCGCGCTCGTCACCCTTGTCGGCGGCTTCCAGTACGTCGCGCATGTCGCCGCTTAAGCCAGAAATGCCCAAAATGCCGCTCTCTTGGTTGAGCACCTTGTCCATTTCGTCGTAGGAAAGGCCTTCTTCGCGCATGATGTACGTGGTGATGGCAGGGTCGATAGATCCCGAGCGCGTGCCCATCATAAGGCCTTCAAGCGGGGTGAATCCCATGGTGGTGTCGATTGACTTGCCGTGATTCACGGCGGTGATGGATCCGCCGTTTCCCAAATGGCAGGTGATAAGACCCAAATCGCGCAGGGGGCGTCCCAGCAGGTTGGCTGCTTGTTGCGCTGCGTAGCGGTGCGAGGTGCCGTGCGCGCCGTAGCGACGAATATGGTACTCGTCGTAGTAGCGCATGGGCAACGGATACATGTAGGCCTTCGGCGGCATCGTGGTATGGAACGCGGTGTCAAACACGGCCACCTGCGGTGTATCGGGCATCATTTCGCGCATCATGTCGATGCAGGCATCTGCCGCAGGATTGTGCAGCGGCGCCAATTGCTCGCATTTAGCCAAATTGGCCCGCGCTTCGTCGTCGATGAGCGAAGCTTTGGTGAAGTACTCGCCACCTGCGACAATGCGGTTGCCTATGGCTTCAATTTGATTGAGGCCCGAAATGGGCGACTCGGGATCGTCGGTCATTACGCTCAGGAGCTTCGCAAGGCACTGCGCAATGGTGCAGCCCGCTACGTTGTATTTCGTTTTGCGAAAGTCGGGGGCAAACGAAACGCTCATACGGGCGTCGTCGGTTCCTACCTTTTCGGCGAGGCATTTCATAAGCGTATGCTTGCCGTCGGTTTCGATGAGCTGGCTTTTCAGCGATGAGCTTCCTGCGTTTACCACCAATACGCGCATGGCTTTCTCCTATCATGCGAGGCATCTGCATGCCGTGCGCTCGTGTAATCCCCCGAATAAATTGAACGAGGGTGGCGCGGGCTGGCAATGCCGCGTTCCGTTTTGCGAAGAGCAGCTCCGGCAAAGAACGGCTTCGCAATCATTTTCTCACAAGTTTGATTCGGGGAAAACGCGCAAAGAACGGGGGACAATCGCTCGGCAGATTGGATAGCTGTCTTGTTCGCTTTCCAATACATGCGCGCACGTTGACGCGTTTCGACCGGAGTGTTATAAATGTTCTAGTACAAATAGAACAAAATGAAATATCGCAGGTAAAGGCGAAAGGGGAGCAAGATGAGAAGCGAAGCGAATGCTGTATCTGACAGAACGCGTATTCTTGTCTATCTTGCCTTCGCCTTTGGTCTTGCGTGGGCGTTGTGGTTCGCGGTCGTATACCCGCTTTTCAACGCGGCAAACGAAACCTTTGCGGTGCTGGTGCAGCTTGCTGTTGCGTTGGGCATGTTCGCACCTGCTCTAGCCGTGCTGCTTACGCGCCTTGTTACGCGCGAGGGATTCTCCGACACGTGGATTGCGCCTCGCGACTTCCGCCGCACGTGGAAATACTACGTACTTGGGTGGTTTGGACCGCTGGTTTTGGTGGTTGCTGGAGCGGCGTTGTACTTTATCGTGTTCCCGCAAGATTTCGATCCCACTATGAGCTTGGTTATCGAGACTTCGCGCCAGAGCGCTGCCGCAATGGGTGAGTCGGCTGCTGTGGACGATGCTACGGTGCGCACAGGTTTGCTCGTGTCGCTTTTTATTGTCCCATTGGCGCCTGCGCTCAATTTTGTTACGTGCTTTGGTGAGGAGTGGGGCTGGCGCGGTTACCTGCTTCCGAAGATGCTCGCTGGACATTCGGTGACGTTTACCATGATAACCTGCGGTGTTATCTGGGGTTTGTGGCATGCGCCCATCACTATTTTGGGGCACAACTACGGTCTTGGTTATATGGGCTATCCCGTTACGGGTATTCTTGCTATGTGCATTTTCACGACGGTGTGCGGAGTGTTTTTGAGCTATGTAACGATTAAAAGCGGAAGCTGCATGCCGGCAATTTTCGCGCATGGCATGATTAACGGGGTGGCTTCGGCTGGCCTCATGTTTTCGGCCACGGGTGGCAACCCGTTCGTGGGACCTGCACCAACAGGCGTTATTGGCGGAGCATTCTTTATCGTGGTGGCAGTGGTGTTGTTTGCCTTGCTACTCAAGCTCGAGCGCCAGGGCAATTTAAGGGCCATGTTTGAACCAAAAACCAGTTTTCAGGGAGCGCAAACAAACGTGCAGGCAGGCGGCGTGCGATGATCATCCAAATTGATTATTCATCCGACGAGCCTATTTACCTGCAAATACGCGCTCAGATTGTGGGTGCGGTTGCGTCGGGTGAGCTTGTTGCAGGCGATGCGCTTCCCAGCGTGCGTTCGTTGGCGGCCGATTTGGGCGTGAACATGCACACGGTGAACAAAACCTATGCAGTTTTGCGCGATGAAGGGTATGTGGTTATGCGCGGGCGCAACGGTGCGCGCATTGCCGATCGCGCGGCGACTCAAGCGCCCGATCGCGACATGCGCGAACGCATAAAACTGGCCCATGCGCTCGAGCGTTTGCTGGTTGAACATAAGGCTGCTGGCGGCTCTGCTGATGATTTTCTATCACTTGCTGCCCATGAGGCAACTATTGTTTACGGGACCGCTGCAACTGAAAAGCAGGGTAGCGCGGATGCGCAAGATGGGGAGCGATAATGCACGTTGTTTCACTATTGCTGATGGTCGCCCTTATGGGGGTGCTTTTGATAATCACGCCGCTGATAATGCCGAAAAATGAATGCTTTGCCGTCACCGTTCCCGTTGGCGCGCGCAATCAGGAGCCGCTCAAAGGGTATCTACGTGGCTATATGCGTTGGATGTCACTCGTTGTTGTTCTTAGTCTGCTGGCGTGGGTTGCGGCATTGCTTGGCGGATTGTTCGAGGAAGGCGTGAAGCAGGATTCGATAACCGTTGCAGTATTTGTGACGGCGACCCTGCTTGTTCCCGCGCTGTTCTCGTTTGCGCTGATGCTGTTTTATCGCAGTCGTGTTCAGGCGATAAAAGCCGAGCGTGGTTGGACGGCCGATCAGGCGCGCGCAGCCGCATATGTAGGACCCGATCAGTTCCCCCGTCCCATTTCGGTGGCATGGAATTTGCTATACATTCCGTTGATAGTCATTTTTTCAGTTGCCGCTCTTGCGTTTTACGATCAGTTCCCCGACACGATTCCCATGCACGCCGATTTCAATGGCGTGGTCAACGAGTACGCTCCAAAATCGTACGGGGTCGTGTTGTTCCCCGTGTACGTGATAGCATTCATCGGCTTGGTTATGACGGCATGCCATATTGGCATGGTCTACTCTAAGAAACCTACCGATCCCGACGCCCCTGCAAGTTCGGCATTGGCGTATGGGCGCTTCGCGCGCCTGCAAAGCATTGCGCTGGTGGCAGGTGGTATAGGTCTATCGGCGGTTTTGGGCACAACTATTCTACTTTCGTCATTGGGGGTCATCTCCTTGGGCCATGCTGGCGTTGTCATTGAGATAGCGGCGATTGTGTTCGCGGTTGCGATTGTGGTGGTTTCGGTTAGAACGGGCCAATCGGGCGCGCGGATTGCGGCGCAACCTTCGGTCGCTTCGCAATCGGACGCTGCGTCATCAGGGGGAGCCGGCCAAGATGGATTAGGTATGGCGCGCGATGATGATGCGCACTGGCCGTTGGGCGTTTTCTATTTCAACGCAGAAGAACCAAGCATCTTTGTGCCAAAAAGGTTTGGGTTTGGGTGGACCATCAATTTGGGTCGTCCGCTATCGTGGGTTGTCCTTGTTGCGTTCGTGCTGGTTGTGGTGGGATTCGTAATTGGTGTCAGCGCTCTGGTGTCATAGCTGCTACGCTTTTATAAAGGCGCGTTACGCAAACGGGCGACGCAAGCGCGCACACGAAAAGCTTCGCCAAAGAAAGCCGTTGCCAGGCAAAGCCGCTGTACGGTTAAGATGCTTATAAGGAGACCAATGGACGCAACGCTGTTCGACGAAACGCATATTGCGGGACTTCCTTTGAAAAACCGCCTGTTTCGTTCCGCTACGTATTTGGGTATGTGCAATCCTGACGGAACCTTTGGCGAAGGATTGTTGGAACTGTATCAAGAGCTTGCCGAAGGCGGTAGTGCGGCACTGTTCACCGAGCTCACCGATGTGTGCGAGCGCGATAATGCGCTTGGCGATAACATGCGTCTGTGCTCGGATGACTTAATTCCCGAATACGCGCGTTTGGCGCAGATAGCCCACGAGCATGACGCGCGTATATTCGCGCAGTTGAATATGAATCGCTACGTGAGTCCCGATGGGCTGCGCACTGTTACAGAAATTGATCAGCTTACCAACGAAGATTTGGCCGATATTCGCTCACTTTTCGCCGCGGCGGCAGTGAGGGCGCAGCAATGCGGTTTCGATGGGGTGCAGCTTCATGTTGCCTACGGGTGGCTCCTGAACAGGTTCGCTAACCCTGCAACAAATTGCCGCGCTGATGAATATGGCGGCGCGCCTGAAAACCGTGTGCGCTTGGTGTGCGAGATAGCGGAAGAAATCAAACGGCTTGTTCCCGATTATCCGGTGTCTGCGAAGTTCAGTTTTTACCCGCGCCCAGAAGTTGCCGCTGATGGCGGTAGTGTTTTCGAGCGTTCACGTTCGGTGGATGATATGGTGCGCGCCTATTACGCGCTTGAGGAGGGCGCCCAGCAGTGCGCCCTTATGCACGAGCGCGGCGTGGATTTTATTGAAGTGGTAGGCGACCATAGTGTGCTTGAACGAGGGACCACGTTTGAAACGTGCTATCGCGCCTTGGCGGTGGCGGTTATGGAGCAAAGCGATGTTCCGATAATCCTTACCGGTTCCAATTCAAGCTTGGACGCCATGGAAGAAGCACTGGAAGACTTCGATATTGCCTATTTTGGCTTATCGCGTTCGCTCATTCGCGAGCCCGATCTGCCCAATCGCTGGCTCGGGGGCGACGAAACGGGCGCACGCTGCGTGCATTGCGACCGATGCCATAAAACGCCACGTAAGCGGTGCTCGTATATTTTGCGCGCGCAAGGCGAATGGTAGGGCGAGTGTGTTGCGGATGAGCAAACCCAAAGGAGCCTCCTAGCCAAGCCATTATATAGTTCGAAGGCCATCCTTTGCGACGATCGCGCAAATGAACCTGGGCATCGCAACGCATTTACTGCTTGCTCTTAAAAATGCGGAATACCTAAAGGCCAGGCGTGTTTCACTCATTAAAACGCGCGCGTTGCATACAGCTTTCTTGCAACGGCAAGGCTGATTGCGAACAGTACAAGCGCGATTGCGCACATCGCAACTCCTGCGGCGACAACGGCTGCGCTGCTGCTTCCGAAGAATTCAAGCATGGCGGGAATGGAGGTTTGCAATGGGCCGCCTTCGCCAAACAGGGTGGCGCCGGCAAGGAACACGATCATGATGATGAAGGGCGCATACCGTACGCCTCGTGTCATGCCCAGCTTCATGGCGGGGGGCAGCAAGCCGGCAGCCACGACCAACGAGACGCTCAGAGCAAAAAGCACTGACCCGATGATGTAGTCCGGCGGATTGGCTTCCAGGGAAAGCCCTGCGACAGGCGAGGACGGCCCCAGAGCGCCCGCGATGACGGCAACCAGGAAGCTAATGGCAAGAGCCGCGATGGCGCTTGCGAGGGCCGTGGTGCCAACAACGAGGTAACGGCCGTTCACGACATCGTTTCGGGTAAGAGGCATTGCAAGGCGCAGCGATTGCCAGTTGTTCATCTCGTCGTAAGAAAGCAGTGAAAACGTGCACAGCAAGGGAACCATAGCGGCAATGCAGGCGCCAACGCTTGCAAGGGTGTTCATTGCGAACCCCATGAACAATGCCACGGCAATACAAATGCCACACGTTTGCAAGAGGTATACGCGAATAGAGGTCAAATCTATCATGAACATGGTTTTCATCGGGGGTCTCCTTCCAAAGCGAAGGCCATGTAGTCCTCAATACTGGGACGGTCGCATGCGATGTCGGGGAACGTGCTTTTTAGGACGGAACGGTCGGGAACCAGGATGTCGGTGCTATAGCCACGGTGAAGCACGCGCAAGGAACCGCGTGGGAAAATTCCCGCTTCTACCAGTGCTTCGGCTTCGGTTGCACGACAGCGGGCGATTCCGGCGATGTCGCATACTTCATCGATGGCTTTCGTGAACACCAAGGCGCCCTCGTTGATGCATACTATCCAGTCGGCGATCTTTTCAAGATCGCTGGTGATGTGCGTTGAAATAAGAATGCCGTTTTCACCGTTTGAGACAAACGCACGCAGTAATTCAAGAACCTCCTCGCGCGCTAACGGATCAAGGCCAGCCGTGGCCTCGTCAAGGATAAGAAGCTGCGGATTATGGGCAAAGGCGAAAGCAAGTTGCAGTTTCATACCCATGCCGCGCGAGAAGTCCTTTACCTTTTTGCTCTCTGCAAGGCTAAAGCTTTCGCAAAGCTGCGCAAATTGCTTGTTGTCCCAGTTGGCGTACGAGTAGCTGCCAATGCGCCCCACATCGGCAACCGTGAGTTCGGGGGTGAACGGGCAAGAATCGAAGACCACGCCGATGCGCTGCTTAATAGCGGGATCCAAATGGCCAGGTTCTATTGTTTCACCAAATAGCGTTACGGTGCCGGAATCTGGTTGAACGAGGTCAAGGATGAGCTTGATGGTGGTGGTTTTGCCCGCTCCATTGCTCCCTACAAAACCTGTAACGCCGCCTGCGGCAACGCTTAAGGTAACCCCCGACAAGGTGAAATCGCCGAACGATTTGGTGAGGTTTGATGTGTTCAGAATGTCGGTCATACGTGCCCCTTTGACTCGCGCTGTACCTTTATTTGTAAGCGGTTGGCGCCTGTTTGCTCGCTATTGCTGCGTGCTTGCCGGCCGTTAGTGTTTTGTGACGGTAGTTTTCGTTCGACTTGGCAGCTGGTACGCTTGCCAGCTATCAGCACTCACTTGCCAGTGCGTTGATGATTTCATGCAGGTCGGCAATACTTACTCCTGCCGACTGCGTAAGGCTTATCGCCTCCTCTAACAGCGCTTCAATTTGACGCAGGCGCTCTTCGCGCAAAAGCTCTTTATTGCCACCGGCTACGAAGCTTCCCTTGCCTTGAACCGTTTCGATGAACCCCTGTGCTTCAAGATCCGAATAAGCACGCTTGGTGGTGATGACGCTGATGCGCAAATCGTTGGCAAGACCGCGGATGGAGGGTAAAAGCTGCCCGCTCTCAAGCTGGCCGCTGAGGATAGCGTCTTTGATCTGCGACGAGATTTGCTCGTAGATGGGCTTGTCGCTGCTGTTGGAAATGATGATGTCCATGATGCCGTCTTTTGCTCTTTGCGGTTGAAAGTGTATATATTGCACATGAACAGTATATATACAGTATATACAGTTTTGCAAGAGGAATTTTGATTTTGGGCGTCCTTGAAGAATCAAAGCGTAAAAGGCGCGTCTTTTTGCGAAAAACCCGCAAGATGTCCCGCTGACATAAGCGCAAAGAAAAGCAGGTCAACCGATATGTCGGTTGACCTGCTGTTGTTTATGGTGGTCGAGGAGGGATTTGAACCCCCGACCTTGTGCTTGTAAGGCACCTGCGCTCCCGCTGCGCCACTCGACCAATATCGCCTTTCGGCGGGAAAACATTCTCGCACAGTTCGCCACCCAATGCAATGCGAACGACACCCGATATCGTCGCATCTTCATTTACTCGACATGTTAAGGGTTTTTGGCATGCGATTAATCGCTGTTTGATGTGCAAAACGTTCGCTTTTCGGAAGCAACGACTATTTTTCGTTAACTCGCGTACGGCTTCGCACTGCCTGCATGCTGCATCGGTGTCCGTTTTTCGATGGTTTCCCGTCGCGCCTTCATCCACTGGTTGTCAGATTGCTTTGCAAAACTTGAATGCAAAGGACATCCCGCAAATGAAAGGGCAATCACGATGAATCAGCGACGTATGAAGGCAATAGCGCTTGCGTGTGGATTGGTGTGCGCGTTGTGCCTGGGATTGTTTATGCAGTCGGTGCAGGGTTCGGCCGATAAAGCGCGTGCTGAAGTGCTCGAAAAGTACGGTGGATCGCAAGTTGACGTCTATGTGGCGCTTCGCGACATCGCACCGGGCGAGCGTGTGGACAGCTCATCGGTGGGCGTCAAATCGTGGGTTGCAGACCTTTTGCCCGATACTGCCATCCTGTCGTCGCAGCAGATAACGGGAAATGTTGCAACTTCCTCTATATGCGCAGGTGAAGTGCTTGTCGAGAAACGTTTTCAGAGCAATGAAACGCAAATAGAGGTTCCCACGGGAATGACCGCTGTCAGCGTCCCGGCAAAAGCGGTGCAGGCGTTAGGCGGTGCTCTGCGTGCGGGTATGTACGTTGACATCTACGCATCCGGCGATACGACGACAAGTGCGATCGCGCGCGACGTTCTGGTGCTGGGAACTTCTGCGGGAAAAGGGTCCGCATCCGAAAGCTCTTTCTCGTGGGTGACCATTGCGGTGCCGGACAAGCTTGTCGAACAGCTTGTTGCTGCATCCAATACCACCAACCTGCACTTTACCCTCCCCGCGGCGGATGCTTCCGGTCGAGGCGAAGGAGCGTGAGCGCCATGCCAAAGGTGATCCTGTGCCTCGAAGAGGAGGCAGCCAAAGAGCCCGCACTTATAGGGCTCGCTGATGAGAATCTGCAAGCGCAGCGCTGGCTTGGTGTGTATACCTCTGCCGAACAGGCCCGCAGGGCGCTCATCAACAGCAACGAGGTGCTTGAAGCTTGGGTTGAGGGGAGCGATTTGGTGGACGCCATAAACCTTGCGGCCACCATGAAAAGCGATCGTCCCGATGTGCGCGTTTGCCTGGTAACCAATGCATGCAGCGGATCGCTGCTCAGTAGGGCGCATGCCGCACAGCTCAGCGCTGTTTACGATGAAAAAATGTTCGTGCATCGCTATTCGGCCGTAAAAGCCGCACTCGCGTATCCGTCGCGTTCGCGTGAAGAGCGAAGAAGCGAAGGTGTAAGCAAGCAAGCCCAAGGAGGCGAAGGGCTGGCGCTGCAACATGCGGGAAAAGACGGACTCGTTCTTTCGCGGGCTTCTAACAAACGGGCCTTTCTTCTTACCGTTGTCAGCGGATCGGGAGGTGCGGGCAAAAGCACGGTTGCCGCCTTGGCCGCCTTGTGCGCTCAGATTCACGGAGTCAAAACGCTTTTGATGGATTTCGATTTGCAGTTTGGCAATGTCGCATCGTTTTTCAAGGACGCAGCCCATGTCCCCATGGATGAGCTGCTTGCCGAGCCGGGGATCGTGAACAAGATCGCCCCGCTCGCGGCGGTTCCGGCGATTATCTCTGCGCCGCGTCGTCTCGAAGACTCCGAGGTAATCTCTCGCCACGTAGATTCGCTTCTTTCGCTTGTGGAGACGCGCTTCGACTTGATTGTGGCAAACACCGGATCGTCCTGGGCCGAAGAGCACGCCGCGCTGCTGGAGCGCAGTTCGAAAGCGCTCTTTTTGGTCGATCAAAGGGCGTCTTCTCTTGTGGCCTGTAAGCATGCGCTGGAGTTATGCGAGCGGTGCGGAATTGCAACGGGGCAGTTCCTGTATGCGGTTAACCATTGCGCTCGCGATGCGCTGTACACCTCCATTGATATTGCTTGCGCTATGAAAGGCGCTGAAGCGTGCGAGCTCAAAGAGGGCGGGCGCGAGGTTGAGGATTGCTCCTCTGCAGGCCAGCTGGTTGATTTGGCGCTGTCGGGAAATCCCTTGTACGTCAGTTTGGAGGGAGCGCTTTCCAGTTTCGTACCGGGGATCGAAGCAAAAGCTTCCCAACATTCTTCAAACGGGAAAACGGCCAAATGGTCTTGGCGACGAGGCAAGAAAGGGGGAGGAGCCCATGACGCTGCTTGAACGCGCTGCGAGAATCGATGCAGCAACGGCGCCGGAGACGGAGGCTTCTGGTTCGCTTGGCGCACTGCGTGACCAGGTGAGAAGCCTTGTTTCGGCGGATCGCATTGCGCTCATCGCACGCGAGAACCCTTCTTTGGCAAGAAATGAAGTTCGAAGTGCGTGCCGTCGGTCCTTCGAGAGCCCTTCCTGGGCGCTTGTGCCCCTTGACCAGCGCGAACAATTGGTTGCCGAGCTTATAGACTCCATATTTGGCTTCGGTCCGCTGGAAGGTCTTATCAACGATCCTGCGGTTACCGAAATCATGGTCAACGGGTGCGATCGCGTGTTCTACGAACGTGATGGGCGCATCCATCAATCATCGCGGGCTTTCGAAAGCGAAACCGAACTGCGCGCTCTGATCGATCGCATACTGGGGCCGCTCGGGCGGCGTGTGGACGAGTCCTCGCCTATGGTGAACGCTCGGTTGCCGCAAGGATATCGCGTTAATGTCGTTTTGCCACCGGTTTCGCTTGTTGGGCCAGCGGTCACTATACGAAAGTTCACTGCGCACGTAATTACGCTGAGCGACATGGTTGAAAGCGGGACGATGGATGCGCCGCTGCAGCAGCTGTTTGTGTGGGCGGTGCGCGCACGTAAAAGCATCGCTGTTTCGGGTGGAACCGGTAGCGGAAAGACAACGTTGCTCAATGCGCTGTCGTGCGTGATTCCTTCCGAGGAGCGCATAGTGACCATTGAAGACTCAGCTGAACTGCGGTTTCTTGAGCATCCGCACGTTATTGGCATGGAAGCGCGTCCGCGTAACGCCGAGGGGCGGGGTGAAATTACCATCCGCGACTTGGTAACGAACGCATTGCGCATGCGCCCCGACCGAATTGTCGTCGGCGAATGTCGTGGAGCCGAAGCGTTGGACATGTTGCAGGCAATGAATACCGGCCACGACGGGTCGCTTACCACGCTTCACGCGAATTCTCCCGAGGAGTCTATATCGCGCTTGACCACGATGGTCCGCTACGCCGCTGAGCTGCCCATCGATGTCATCGAGGCAAACATTGCCAGTGCCATTGACATCATCGTGCAGATGCAGCGCGGCTTAGACGGCGCACGGCGCGTTTCTGATGTGGTGTCGCTTCGCTTTGATCGCTCGCGGGGCCGTTGTTACGTGCAACCTATTTACCAGCGTCGCTTGACGGAGCAGAAGGGGCGTTGGATCTGCACGCCGAATTGGGTAGACGGTTTGCCGGAGCTGGGCTTATCCACGCAGGGGGAGGTGGCGTCATGGAAGCTTACGTGCTCTTATGCGGAGTAGGCGTTATGGCCGGCTGTGGTTGTATTTATGCGCTCGTGCGCGCATTGTTCACGTTGTGGTCTCGTCGCTGTTCGGCAATGGACGCAGAGCTTTCTGTGCGCGCGATGGTCCGTTGGCGTTTGCGAAACGGTATACCGCTGCTCATGCAACCCGCCCGCGCGCTGCTATCGGTAAAACGCGTGAGGCGCTTTATCGGGAAGTTGCAGGCAATGCTGACTCCAATCGAGGGGATAGCATCGGTTGAAGTTGCGGCAACGCTTTTGATGGGACTTGCCATTGTGCTGGGCGTCGGCACCGCGTTGGTGTTCAGAAGCCCTGCATGCTTGCTGCTTGCGCCGATATGCTTAATCGCTGGTCTCGATGTTCTTGCTGGCAGCTTGCAAACAAAGCGACGTAATGAGGCGCAGGAGGCAATCCCAGCCGCTTTGGAATCGATGGCGGTTTGTTTCGGGTCGGGTTATACGCTCCAGCAAACATTCAGCCAGGTCGCGCACGAAAGCGATGGGGCGATACGCGCTCTTTTTTCCTCTGCTGCCCACGCGCTTGAGGCTGGTGCCGGTGTTCCGGATGTGCTGCGCGATTTGCGCTCTGCCGACATCAGCGAAGAGATGTCGTTCGTTGTGGTGGCATTGGATATTCAGCATCAAACGGGCGGCTCTATTAAGCAGGTTATCGATGCTGCCGTTGACAGCGTAAAAGGGGAGCTTGCCCTTCGAAGATCGCTGCGTGTGCAAACGGCGCAGGCTGAGCTGTCGGCTCGCATCGTCTCGGCGATGCCCATTGTTTTGCTGCTGCTGTTTTCCCTCATCAGCCCTGGCTTCCTCTCTCCTTTCTTTGGAAGCGTCGCAGGGTGGGTGCTCTTGGCGCTTGCAGTAACGATGCAGGTTGCCGGCATAGTCCTTGTGCGTAAAGCGCTGCGGATAGAAGGCATGAGATGAGCTGGGCCGTTTTGACGGTAGCGCTGTGCGCATTCGCGAGCGCGTTTGCGAGCGGTGCGCTGTTTGCGCAGCTTGCATTAAGCACGTGGGCGCGCATGCGGTTGAGGCGGCAGGCAAAGCCCGCTCGCGAGGCTGTGGGCGCAAGCGGCGTGCCATCGATTGCGGACAAGCTCATCGATTATGCCGAACGTGTTTCTCGTGCGCTTTCATACCGGGCATGTGTACCCTTGTCGCCGTCGGTACGTTCGATCAAGGTCGCAAAGACGAAAGCGGCAGCGTTTATTCGCGATCACGCAAAAACTGCGGGCTGCGCACAGCGCGTTTCGGTTGAGGGCTTCATCGAGGTTCGTTTTCGCCTCATGTGCCTAGGTGCGGCTATCGGAGCGTTGGCGGGGGCTCTGTTCTCGCTTCCCATGACCGTTCTTCTGGGCTCTATGGGGGTGATTATCGGGAATCGCGCTTTGTCGCACGCGATGCTCGAGCTTGAGAAAACGCGCTCGCAGGAGGCGGAGCGCAATGTTTCTCAGATGCTTGAAGTTGTGGCGCTGGGTATGCGAAGCGGCCTTACGTTCGATAGAAGCTTTGGCCTTTACTGCGAGCACTTTACCTCGGCCTTCGCCCGTGATTGTGCTTCGTGTTTGCGGAGCTGGTCGTTGGGGCTCACGTCGCGCGAAGAAGCCCTGAGGGCCCTGGGGGAAAGCTATCGATGCGACGAGCTGGCGCACGCTTTGGCTGCAATCGTTCGCTCTTTGCGCTTTGGATCTTCTTTTTCGGAGAGCCTGGAAGAGCTGGCTGCTCAGTCGCGTGCGAACTATCGATCGTCGGTAGCGGAAAAAGTGGCAAAAGCGCCGGTGAAGATGATGCTTCCCACGGGAACGTTGATTTTGCCAGCAATGTTGTTGCTGGTATTGGGCCCGGTAGTGCTGGAATTTGTCCAGGGTTTTTAAGGGCATTTCAACTTGGGTTGGTTCGACGCCAAGAGGGCGCCGTAGACGTTGCAGGCGTTTGCATTCGCTTGCGGGAAGAGAGGTTTCTATGAGAGAGATGAACGTTTGCGTCGGAGCACTTCAAAGCATAGAAGGCTTCGCGCTGAAATCGTGCGCCCGCCTGCACGCGGCCGCGTCATGCGCGCGCATTCGACTGAGGGCGGTGGCGCGCGATGAGAGGGGCCAGGCAACAACCGAATACGCGATTCTCGTGGGCGTGTTGGTGGTTATGGCCATTATTGCGATCGCGCTGTTCCGCCCGCGCTTGCAAGAGCTCTGGAACGCGATTGCGGAAGGGATAAACGGCTTGTGAGATGCGGTATTCAACACGAAACGTTTGGGCGAGGCAAAAGCTGCGCAAAACGTTTCTCATTTTGTGAAAAAGGTCAGTCGACCGTTGAATTTGCGGTTGTGATGGCAGGTTTTGCGGCGGTTTTGGTGGGACTGGCGGCGCTGATGCACGCGTTTGAGTCTGGCGTGTTTGTCCAGCATGCGGCAAGCGTTGCATCGCACCACGTGGCGGCCGTGGTTCCGGTGACCATTGCCGACATATTTCTCTATTAACCGGACTGACCTTTTATGCGGTGCTGGCGGCATCATGAGTTTCGGAGGCAGAGATGAACTGGCGAATTGTTGATACGGGTCAGGGGACTTTAGAGGCGGCTTTGGTTATTCCCTTGTTGCTTGGCCTCATGTTGTTGCTTATTCAGCCGGGAATAATTTTGTACGATCGAACCATCATGGGCAATGCTGCTGTAGAGGGGTGCCGGCTGCTTGCGACACAGACCGATGCTCTAGGGAACGCGACGGCAAGTAGCGAGGCTTTCGTGCGCCATCGCCTTGCCGCGATTCCTGCGCAGGAGAACTTCCATGTTCATGGATCTGCGTGTTCGTGGGTCATCACATTGGATGGCAACGAAGACGCGTCATGGGTGAGCGTGACGATTGAAAACAAGATAAAGCCGTTGCCCCTCATCGCTTTGGGCGCCGCTCTTTTGGGTATGACCGATTCCGAAGGCAACCTTTCTATCTCCGTTACGCACCAGATGCAAGCGCAGCCGGACTGGGCTCATGCCCAAGGTCAACCTGCTGCGTCGTGGGCGGGAGCGTGGTTGTCGTGAGGACCGATCGCAGCTTATTCCAAGACGAACGAGGGTTTACGACAGTAGGAATGGTTTTGGCATTAACCATCACCCTGTCCCTCATTTTTGCTACTGCGCAGGTGTACCGCATCAATACTGCGTCTGCCCAGGTGCAAAACGTTGCCGACGCGGCAGCGCTGGCGGCGGAAAACCAAGTGGCCGATTTCGTTCTTGCGGCCCGCCTGTGCGACGCGGTGCTTCTTTCGCTCTCGCTTACGGGCACGGCACTGTACGGTGTTGGAGTGGTTGCGCTATGCGTTCCGCCCGTTTCGGCATTTGGCGAAAAGTTGATAGCAACAGGTGATGAGGTGCTTGCGGCGCGCGATAACTTTGCAAAAGGGGCTGCTCAAGCCTTAAACGGATACCAGAAAGTGCTGCCGTATTTAGCCGCTGTGCGAGCTGCCCATGTTGCTGCCGCCAACAATGTGTCGCAACAGAGCGCTGCATATGTGGGCGTGGGAATCCTGGTTCCGTGGGAAGGACACCAAATTGGCGCCGACTGGAGTTTTCGCGACAGGGGGCTTTCCGAGGAGCTTGCACCACAGCTCGATGAACTGAAAGAGCGTGCATTGCGCTCGGAGGAGTTGGCGCAAGAAGTGGCCGAGGCGAAGGCAACCGCGTTCGCGCGCGATTGCGGGGACAACCCCCAGTACTGCATGTACGAGCGCGCCGATCGCCTTGCCGATTTGCCGGCAAACGATAATCCCTTGTACGTAAATGTGGATACCTGGTCGTTTGACGTGGCGCTCGATCGCGCACGGGCGTATTACCAAGCACGTTATGCGAACGAGGCTCCTCTTGACGACAGCGTAGGCGAGCAGGCGAAATCCCAATTGCGCAAGCGGTTCTATGGGTATGCGTGCGCTCAGATGGACACCGCCTATGTTCGTGAGACCGATCATTCGTTTGAGGCGAATTTTCCGGTGTTCCCGCGCAACACTGAAGAAATGCGCCATACCTCTTTGTATACGGATGCCGTCTATCCGGTAACCGGGGAAGCCGATTCGGCACAGATGATGCATGCGTGGTCGGGATGTCCTTATGCTGCCAGCGCTACGTCGGTTGGTTCAATTGCCATGATGGAGGCGGGCGAGTTCCAAACATGTCCCGCTTGTGGTTTTTCGGCCTCAAGTATGGGATCGGTGGCTGCCGCTTCAACGTCCATCCCCAATGGTTTCGAGTATCACTACACTGCCGTCGCGCAAGAGGCGCAACGCTACCAAAAGGCGCGAGCTCAGCTCGACCCGGTTTCGCAAGAAGCGAAAGACTTGGCAAATGCGATTATCGAAACCATCAAAGAAACCTTCGCGGAGCTTTCCGCAGTGAGAATAGACCCTAATCCACCTGGTGGAATAGGCGTTTTGGCTCTGGTGGTTAATCTGGGGGAAGTTCATCCGGAACGCGGGTTGGGAGAAGCGTTTGTTTCTTCGGGGGCCGTTTTGGGTCCTCGGGCGGCAATTTCTGCGTCAACATTGTTGGAAGAGCACTCCGATGAAGGGAAAACGGCCATCAACAGTCTTCTTGATGGCGTAAAGGCGCAATCGGCTCCGTGGGGTGCAGCACGCGTTGCGCTTGATTGCTGGTCGTCCGCACTCGTGGCCTATGAAGAGGGCCAAACATCCCTGTTGAATTTAATAGAAAGCGCCTTGAACGGCATCCCGCTTGCCAGCAAAAGTGGCTTAGGAACATGGGCATCGTCGACATTGAAGGATGCGTTTGGTCGCATAGGATTGCAGCCAGCTAAAACGCAAGCGCTTAAACCTGTTCTGATCAATACCGCTCACGTGGCAACAAAGGCCGAAGATGACTTTTCGCAGCGCTACCTTTCGGTTAAAAAGCAGGTCATAGCACACCCCGTGTCTTCAACGGATGCTTTCGAGTTCGTTTTAGCGAGTCTGGAGGGCTACCTGACAGAAGGCGTTGGATCGTTTGATGACTCGATAGAGGTTGCTTCAATAGAGCTTTTTGACGGTGAAGTGACCGTGCCGGTAACCATTCCGCTCCCACAAGCTGCAAAAGACTATTCGATAGACGCTATTCATGCGGCTTTTGACTCTGTTCGCCAGTTACGAAGTTCGATAGCGGGGGTGAGTTTATGGGAATGATCAAGAGGATCACGGTGCGCAGCTGTGAGCGCGGCCAGATGACCGTTGAGCTTGCGATAGCCTTTCCGGTGCTCATTGTGGTGGCGCTTATAGCGGTAAACGCTTTAACCTTCGTTTCCGAATGCGCGGCGTTCGATCGGCTATTTTGCGAGTCCGTGCGCGTGCAGGCGACTTCTCGCGGCTACGGAGTTTCCGAAGAGGCGGCGGTTGGGGCCGTGCAAGCAGCCTTGGCCAGTGCGTTCTCGGCGCCGAACATAGAGGTGGAAGTGCATGCTGCCAATGCGGGCATGGGCACGCGGAGCTTTACGGCAACGATGCAGTTTTCTCCCACACTGTTCGGAATGGGTTTGCGCGATAGCATCCTGGGAGTGCCCCTTCCGCGCGTTTCGCATAGCGCGACGTATGTGGTTGACCCGTACAAGTCAGGGGTGTTCGCATGAGCGAGGGGCAGAAGAAACCGTGCGCGCGTGAAGCAGGAGGCGGACGGCATAAGACAAGCGTGCGTAATAAACGATTCGAACGTCGAAAACAGGATGCGCGCGAAATGCGCGGCCCAAAAGGCGACCGCGCGCTATCGGTTCATAACGGGCGTGCCATGTCGTCGCGGACGGATGCTTTGCAGCGCGTGCGGCTCAAGCAGGCGCTTTCTTTCCTGCTTTGCTGCGCATGCGCAATTGCTTTGCCGCAGCTTCTGGGCTCCACGGCTTGCGATGGTTTTCGGACGGGTGCTTCGTCCGTTGTTTCGGTGCCGGCTGAAGCGATGCGCGCCCGTGCGGATCCGGTACACGCTGCTTCGTCTGCGCAGGAGTTTGTCGCGTCCATCATGCGCGCTGACGAGTTCGCGCTGCAGTTGAACACGAGTGACGACCTGACGGGTGCAGGCGCCCTTCCGGCGCATGTGGCGCGCGAGGCGTTCATCCCCGTTTCGGCTGAAAGCTGTCTGGTTGACGAAACGGGCAGGATTGTAGCGTATTCGCGTCCAGGCTCGCCGGAATTCGTGCTTGAGGAGCTTCGTGTCGGCATGGAATTGGCTGGTTGGCGCACGGTGCCGTTGGGCGGAATTGCAGGGATGACCTTTCTGAAGGAAGACGGCGAGCTGCGCTGGGCTTTGGCTACGTCCACGACGGTTGCGCGCATTCCCACGGTTGGCACTGGTGCTTCTGAGGCCGCAGACGTTGTCGAGGTGGAAGATGCGGCTGGCGAAGCCTCTAATGAGTTGCCGCCCGCTGTGGTAGAAACTCATGCTTCGTCCCAGAGCGAGGGCGAAGCGTTCGTCGTGATCAGGTTCGCGGCTTAAGCGAAATCGAGATGCGAAGCAGGATTGTGAGAAAGAAGAAGGTGGGCTTATGGACAACAAGCTGGCCGCGCAAGAAAGGGCTACCCAGGTTGGGGTAAATGTGGCATTGGCCTGCACGTTCGCAGAACGTCTGCGCGGCAAATTGAAAGATGCGCCGTCGCAAGATGCCGTTACGCTTTTGGTGCCCTGCCGCGGGGTTCACACCTTTGGAATGGGCTATTCGCTGGATATAGCGTTCGTGGGGAGCGACGATTGTGTGCTCGCTTCATTTAGGAATGTGCCGCCCCGGAAAAAGATGCGCTGTCGCAAAGCTCGTTACGTTTTGGAGCGAGCTGCCGACGATGAGGCAATTTGGCCACGGGAAGGCGATTGCGTACAGTTGCACCTGTTCATGAATGGAGGTTCGCAATGAAAATGTGCCCCGTGTGCAAAGCGGTATCGTTTGACGACGCGGACATCTGCTACGGCTGCCTGCATCGGTTCGACAAAGCGTCCGGCAAGCATAAAGGCAAGCCGCGCGCAAAACATACTGCCGAACAAACAACAAGCGCATTGCAGCCGGTTGACCACGGGCGGCGATCGGCGAAGCCGGTTGCGTTGCAAGAGCGCGCACCGCAACCGTTGCAAGAACGCATGCCACAAACGCTGCAAGAGCGTGTGCCGCAAACCTTACAAGAGCGCGCGCCGCAAACGTCGGATCAGCGTCCGATTGCGCTTCGCGACGGCTTGCCCGCGCTTGACATCAATACGCGCTCCTTGCGGCAAGAAGGCTTCTCTTTGCCGCAAGAGGAAATCTGTTTGTCGCAGAAAGAGCTCGCTTCGCCACAGGACATGATGTCTTGCGTATCGGGCGGAGGTTTTACTATTTCGAACCCGTGCAGCATCACGCTTGTTGTTTCGCGCGATGGCACGGGCGTGACGGTAAACATTGAGTCTGGGCAGCCCAGTATGGTGATACGCGAAAAGAACGGTGGGAAGGCGTAATGGAGTTGCTGGATCGACTCAATCCGCCGACGAGCGTTTTCGCGCTTGGACTCCTTGCGTTTATTGCGATAATCGCGGCTATTCGCTTCGTTCCGCACGTGAGCGCCTGGTTCGCGCAACGTGCCTTTTCGCGTGCAGAGGATGAATCGCCTGCGAGCTCTTCGGTGTCGGAGCCGCCCATGCAATTGCTTGCGTTGCGCAATTCGCCCGTGCTCGGTTGCGCTCTTCTTGCTGCGGCGATGGTTCTGTTGGGGTTCTGCAAAGGCGGAATTGCGCTTGCGTGCGCATGCGCAACGTGGGGACTCGTTGCGAGCGCGCTTCTTGACGCTGACGTGCGCTTTGGATGTTTGCCCCTTGAGTTGAACGTGTCGTTTCTTTTGATCGGTTCGTTTGTTCAGGGCGCACTTGACGGGCGGGGACTTTTGTTTGGCTCAGCAACGGGTACGTTGCTCGCTTGCGCGTCGCTGTTTGCGTACCTTTGGGGTGCGCGTCACGGAAAGCAGCTGATAGGAGGAGGGGATATTGTCGCCATCTTTGCTTGCTGTGCGGGAACGGGCTTCGGATGCCTCATAGGTGCATTTGCGTGTTGCGCAAGCGCTCTTGTTGTGGAGGGCGCGCGTCTCGTTGTTGCACGGCGCAAAATAGAGGCACCTACCACGCCGAATAAAGAAAACGAAGAGGACGATGACGGTTTTCCTATGGCGCCATATCTGATGGTGTGGCTTCTTGTGGGCTTTGCTGCGTAGACGCCGCACCTACCAGTAGTCTTACCGTAGTAGCTTGCCAAATTCGGCTTCTACCTGGGCATGGGCAAAAGATTCGATGCGCAGGAAAAGCTCGTCATACGCCTCAAGAAGGCGCTTGCCCTCATCGGTAAGCGTAGAACCATGAGCGCCATCGCGAATCAAGAGCTTTTGCCCAAGCGCCTCTTCGGCGTTTTTCACAATGCGCCAGGCGCGACTATAGGCAATACCTGCATGGTGCGCGGCGGCGTTGAGCGATCCGTAATCCTGGATGCCCTGGCAAAGGCGTGCGATGTCGGCGTTGAAGACGGGTGTCTCCAACGCGCTGTCGCATACCAAGCTCAAGTTTACAACCGGTTTGATGCAGGAGTTATCGTCCATGGGCATCCTTTTGCGTGTTTGCGCAGGTGCGGGTGCTTATGCGTCAAACGAGCTCAAGAAAGCCGAAACAGCCGCTTCGATAGATGCGGTGTCTCCGTCAATCACCTCGGTGAAGCGAATGTCCAGATTGTCGAGCTCTGCCAATCCAGACGGAATATCGGTTTGGCCCGACTCACGCGCGACCAGCTCGTTGAGCTTGCAGCCGGTGAGCGCTTCCACCTCTGCCGGGAGCTGCTCTTCGGGAGCCATGCCATGGAGGGCGCGGTATACGTTGTTGCCAAATTTGGCCCAGTGCGCCGTGCTGGCGATAAGAACGGGCACGCCGTCTTCGCGCAGGTTTTCGGCGACCTTGAAGGCAACCGCCGTGTGCGGGTCGATAAGATAGCCATAGCGGTCGAACACGTCGCGGATGGTTTGCAGGCACGTTTCGTTGTCGACGGAATCGGAGCGGTAATGCGCGCGCAGTTTGGCAAAGGTGTCGCGGTCAACTTTGAAGCCGCGATTCTCTTTAAGGTCGCGCATCCAGCTGGAGATGGCGTCTGCGTTGCGCCCGGTAAGCTCGAACAGCTGACGCTCGAGATTGGAGGACACAAGGATGTCCATTGACGGCGAGGGCGTTTTCACGAACTCGCGCGAGCTGATGTCGTACGTACCGGTGTTGATGAAGTCGGTGAGCACGCGGATTTCGTTGCTGGCGCACAAGAGCATGCGAATGGGGGTTCCAATTTGCTGTGCATAATAGGCGGCCAAAATGTTGCCGAAGTTGCCCGTTGGCACGCATACGTCAATGGGATTGCCCGCGTTAACGGCGCCTTGCTTTACCAGTCGCGCGTACGCCGAGATGTAGTAGACAATTTGCGGCAGCAAGCGCCCCCAGTTGATGGAGTTGGCGCTCGAAAGGGCAATCGCGTGGTTGTCGTGAATCGCCTGCGCGAATTCCTGGTCGTTGAACACAGCTTTCGCACCGGTTTGGCAGTCGTCGAAGTTTCCGCGCACACCCCATACGGTTACGTTGTTGCCACGCTGGGTGGCCATCTGTTTGTACTGGATATCGCTCACGCCGCCATCGGGGTACATAACGCCAATGCAAACGCCTTCAACATCGCGAAATCCTTCCAAAGCAGCTTTGCCCGTGTCGCCCGAGGTCGCAACCAGAATCAACGCGTCACGCGTTTCACCCGTCTTGACCAGCGCCATCGAAAGCAAATGCGGCATGATCTGCAGCGCCATGTCCTTGAAGGCGGCGGTGGGACCGTGCCAGAGCTCGAGGGCATGGATGGTGCCGTCCAGATCCACCAGGGGGGCAGCGCCGCCGGGGAAGGAGGTCTCGGCGTAGGCGGCCGTGCAGTCGGCCAGCAGCTCGTCGGGGGGGTAGTCGGTTAAGAACCTGCCGAGGATGGTGGCGGCCCGGGTGGCGTAGTCGCCGCCAAGGAGGGCATCGATCTCGGCATCAGTGAGGGCGGGGATGGAATCG
>JAZQAV010000035.1:0-7640 GCA_045545435.1 Eggerthellaceae bacterium
TGTTGTGTGGGAGCTTGTTTTAGGCGTCGCCGCTTTTTTCGGAGTGCCCAGCTTGCTGGCCGAATGTTCGATTGGGGCCCGTGAACTGCGCCGTGTGTTTACGCGGCTAGAACGAATTAGCGACGAAAAGGGTGGTCAAAACTCATTTGTTAGCACGATTTCTGCAGACGATTCTGGAAATGGAGCGCTTTCTGAAACGCCGTCTCCTAAACGTTCGCCGCTTCAAAGGCCACTTGTGAAGCGCTACGTTGCCGTGATGGCGCTTGTCCCAGTGCTTCTTATTGCAGGTTTTGTATATGCGGATTCAAAGGCCGACAGCATAACAAGCAGTGATGAATTTACAACCGTGCAACGGTTAATCAGAGACCAGGTTGGTTTGGTGGTGTATCAATACAACGGCAAGTATTACAACCCTGCAGTTGTTGAAGAACTTTTAAAACGATCTCAAGCTGCTTCCGAAGAGCTGTCCGCCCAGGTTGAAGAAGAGCTGGTTCCGCTCATCAACGAAACGTTTGATGCACGGGTCGCCAACGTCAACTCGTACCTCGACTGGTATTACAGTCTGTTTGCGGATTGGGAATCGCTTGCCAGTTTGGCCCAAGGAAACGCCGAGGAGTATGCTCGGGCCAAGCTCGAGTCATATATCGAAGCGGGCATCGATCAATCGGCGCTGAACGAGAAATACAATCAGCTTCTTGAGAGAGCAAATCGTCTGCAAGAGGAAATCATGGCTTCTCTTTCGGAGTATGAACTTACCGAACCATATCCGGAATGGCTGATAACCGAGATTAAACCGCTTGACGAACAGTTGTCGTTTTCTCAGCAGCCGACGCAACAATTCTTGGATGCGTATTCGCGTTTGGGTATAAGTTTAGGAGCTGGAACGATATCTGGTTTCATTACGGGGAAAGTAATCAAGCGTATAGCGGGCAAGGCCGTTTTCAGGGCAATTGCCGAACGAATAGCTGGTTTGATAGGGAGTGCTACGATTGCGGCTGGGATTGGGTCGGCAGGTGGTCCGGCAGGCGCAATTGCCGGGGCTATAACCGCCTTGGCGGCAGATATTGCTTTGTTGAAAGTCGATGAAGAGTTGAATCGGGCGCAATATTGCGAAGAGCTGGTAGCCGCAATCGAAGAGCAACGCGCGGAGACGCTTTCCGCGGTGCGCAGCTGGTCGCAAAGCCCAGAAGCTGCATCCTAAGTATTGTTAATTGCGGATTTCGGCGGTCGCCTCGTGAGCCTTGACCCCCGCAGCCAACAAAACTACTGTGGCGATGATGCCAAATGCGATAAGGGGAAAGCGCAATGAAGTACGTCATAGTAAACGGAATACTCCTTGACGGAACAAAGAATATGGAACCGCAACACCACATGGCGGTTTATATCGACGGCGAGAAAATCTCAAAGATCGCTCCTCAGGGAAAGGACCTCCCGCAGGATTACCAAGTCATCGATGCGCACGGTATGTATATTCTTCCGGGGCTGATCAACATGCATGTGCATCTTGCGGGCAACGGAAAACCGCAGAAGAAGCAACGGGATAATGCCAAGCTTGTGCGAATGCTTTTCTCCAATCCGATCAGCGCAAAAATTGCGGAGCGCATGGTAGAAAACTACGCAAAGATTGAGCTGATGAGCGGTGTGACCACGATTCGAACAGTCGGCGGCCTGCGAGATTTAGATACAAAGCTTCGGGATTCGATTGCCGCCGGGCGCAAAGACGGCCCGAGGATCCTGTCGGCGAACGAGGGCATCTCTGTCCCGGGCGGACATATGGCTGGCTCCGTTGCCGTGGCGGCAACCTCCACCGAAGAAGCCGTGGCGCTGGTGCGGAAGGCGGACCGGCAGAAGGTCGACCTCATAAAGCTGATGATAACGGGCGGCGTGCTGGACGCGAAGGAAAAAGGGGTTCCGGGGGAGATGAAGATGCCGCCGGAAATGATCAAGGCGATCTGCGATGAGGCTCACCGGTTGGGCTACAAGACGGCGGCGCATACGGAGTCCACCGAGGGTGTAATTCAGGCCCTCAAAAACGGGGTTGATTCCATTGAGCACGGCGCTGCTCCGACCGACGAAATGATCCAGCTGTTCAAGGAGAAGAACGCTTTTCTGACGACCACGCTTTCACCGGCCCTTCCTTATGCATTCTTCCCGCGAGAGGTCTCCTGCGCGTCGGAGACTGAGCAGTATAACGGCAAGATGGTCTTTGACGGCATCCGCGATTGCGCGAAGGCCGCTTTGGAAAACGGTATCCCAGTTGCGCTGGGGAATGATGTTGGCTGCCCATGGATCACGCAGTACGATTTCTGGCGGGAGCTGGTGTATTTCCGGAACTACATTGGTGTTTCCAATTCGTTTGCCATTTACACCGCAACATTAAATAATGCCGTTCTTGCCGGAATTGGAGATATCACAGGATCGCTGGAAGAAGGAAAGTGCGCTGATCTTATCATGGTGGAAGAAAATCCATTGGAAGATCTGCAGGCGTTGCGAAACGTGAAGATGGTGATGGCGCGTGGCCATTTGTATGACAAACCGCAGGTAAGGCGGAAATCGATTGTGGACGCACAATTGGACAAATACCTTAAAGCCGATAAATAATTCAAATTAACTATTTGCCGGCTGCGATGTTTGCTCTCTGGGGACGTCGCAACCTGTTTTGGCGGATATATCCCAGTTTCGGTTCGCTCTGCTTGCGCAAAAGAATGTAAGACATTATACTTACGTTGTTATTACCGGTAGGGACGGAGTAGAGATGGCTGCATCATCGGTAACCATTAGGGTCGACAGCGAAACAAAGGAAGGCGCTTCGCGCATTGCGGAGCATTTCGGTTTCGACCTCTCTTCTGTGACGCGCGCATTCTACAAGCAAATGATTCGCGAAAACAGGATTCCCCTGAACCTTTCCGACCCTGAGCCCAATGTCGATTCTCTGGAATCAATTCGCGAAGCCGACGAGCTCATTGCCTCAGGCGGTCCTGGGCACAGTTCTGCTGCGGAGATGTTCAAGGCGATGGGGTTATAGATTTTGCAGGCGCTCTATACCTCGAAATTCGAACACGATGTGAAAGCGCTCGTAAAGAAGCACCGTAACATCGAGCCCCCTTTGTCCTGGTAGTAGTCGCTCTCCTCGTTGTACGTGTACATAGCCCACGAGTCGGGCTCTTTGATGTTGGGGGAGAGGAGCCGAGCGCTTTCGTCGTCATCCTCGTTGTTCCAAGGAAGGTTTGCGCGCTCCTCTTCGCTCAGACCCTCTTCATCTCTCCCCATATATTTAAAAACAGTTCTTGACTATATGCGTATAGGTGATACTATATGCATATAGCTTACCCTATATGCATATAGTCAATAAGAGGAGGAAGACATGCACGAGCTCTACACCGTCCAGCACATCATCGACGTATTCTCGCCGAGCAACCCCGAGTTCATCGGTATCATTATCGCGTTCGCCATTGCCAACACCATCGGCTTACTCGAGTACATTTGGGCGGTCGCCATCAACATTAAGGAGCATAAGACGCCCTTCCCAGCGTGGGCGCACACGTTTTTCTTCGCGCACGACTTCACGGCTGGCGTCGTGTTCGTGACGCTTGCCTTGCAGTACAACTTTTTCTGGCTGTTCACGGTTTACGGCCTGGGCATGCTCACCTGGACGTGCCTCGAGGCTATCAACATGCGCACCATCATCAAATACGAGCGTGAGGAAGTGCTCGGCGTCGGAGCCACCAAGCAGCAAATCGTCGTCTACCTGGTGTTGCAGCTCGCTACCATGTTTGCAATCGTCAACATTCTGCGCTGGAACATGAACGACGTCGCCATGTTCTGCTGGCTGCCGCTCACGAACGTCGTCATGGCCATCGCTCCAGGTTACGTTCTGTACAAGCGCAAGAGCCGCGGGGGCAGCTCGATGTTCGTCTATATCATGGTTGTCATCGGCACGATCTTCAACTTCCTGCCTGCCCCCATCGGCCTGTTCACCAGCGCCACCCCCTTGATCTACAATCAACCCATCTGGTTCGCCGTCGGTGTGGTGTGCACCATTGTGGCCGTGTACAACGCGTACCGCTTCTCTAAGCTTCCCCCGAAGACCAAGGAGATGGGCAACTACAAGAACAAGCCCATCTGGTAAGGCACTGCTCTTCCTCCGAAAAGGCGCGCCCGTGGGACGCGCCTTTTCTATTCACGCGGCCTTAAGAGATAGACCGAACTGAAATCCTATACGATAATAGTAAGCGTATAGGGAGGGAGCCAACATGGCGGATGCGCAGAAACTCGAGCAAGATAACCGCGAGATTATCGAATCCGCGGCGTACAGGCTTTTCTATGAGGTCGGCTACAAGCTGACCAGCTACACCATGATTGCCGAGGAGAGCGGCCTCGGCCGACCGCTGGTCCAATACTACTTCCCCAAGAAGGACGACATCGCCACCAGCTTCATTTTCCGCACCTTGAGCTCGATTGTCGAACTGGTGGACTCAACCGGCAAGTCGAGCCAACTGCCCCTCGGCCATGTCGCGCAGCTGGGCCAGGTATATTACGCGTTCCTCCTGTCCAGCGAGGAGATGAAGCGACTTGCGCTCGACCTGCTCTCTAGCCGCCACGTAACGAGTCGTGTGATTGAGGCGAACGCGACGTACACGATTCCGCTTCTGGGCCCTGCAGCCGATGACAGCCCTCAACTCGTCGAAGCTTCGGTTAAGGCTACCGGCGGCGTGTACGAGCTCATGTTCAGGGGGCTGGAGCGCGGGTTTGCGCTCGATCCGACCGATTTGGCCCTGCAGAACGTGGCTGCTTTCATGGCATTTAGCTCCAAGACGACCTACGAGAAGGCTGCACGCCTGCTTCAGCCGGAGCTGCTGGAGGAAAAGGCCATCGACGGCATGATTCCCAGACTTGCGAAAGCGGTTTTCGGGTAAAGCGTGATCATGACGCCCAGCCGTTCCTGCCTTCGCCAACGATTTCGATGCCTTCCATTTCCGCGCCTTCTGGCTCCCCGGGTAGGGTTCGCTCGCGTCAAGGCCAAGCCGCCTTCGGCGGTCGCTTCGCGAGCCTTGACCCTCGCGGCACCTGCGGTCCGCATAAGCGTACCGCAGGGCTCGAACCTCGGTTCTCAACCAACCCGGAAGTCGGGTAAACAAAAAGACCGCCGAAGCGGTCTTTGTGTTTACTGGCTCCCCGGGTAGGTTTCGAACCTACAACCCTCCGGTTAACAGCCGGATGCTCTGCCGTTGAGCTACCGAGGAATTCAATGCGCTTTTCTTAGTGCGCAAGAAGGTATTATAGCGAATTCAAAACCGCGTGCAAGGGTTCAACCGTGAATTAGCTGTGGAATTGTGCGCTGCGATTGTCCGTCCAGCGTTTTGGGCGTTGCTTCGGCTGCACACTCAGGCGCGGTGCCTACGCGTTTGGCACTGTGCCTGCGCGCTGCCAACGCTTTCGTTGTTGTTGTCCGCCGCAATGCGGCGTAGCTCACGGAGCGCCGTATTAGCGGCTGTTCGAGCTCTTCTCAAACGCCATGCGCGGGTTGTCGTCTTCTTCCACGTAAATGGTGCCGCAGTGTTCAAAGCCCAGCTTGCGCAGCAGGTTTTGCATGGGGATGTTGTCGCCGTGCGTGTCAATGCGCACGTGTCCGCACTGCTCAAACGCCCAGTTGATGCAAAACGCGCCCACGCCTTTAACCGACCCGTCGCTCGCAATGCGATGTACCACGCCGTAAGGGGAGGGGTCGCGCCAAGCGCCGTCGTAAATGTGCGCGTACGTGGGATCGTCGCCAACTTTGTAAAAGAACACGCCCACCACGCGATTGTCGTGCACGCACACGTAGCCGTGTTCGGCGTTTGCGCCGTCGATGTCGCTTGCGATCACGCTTTCGGATGGCCACGACGTTCCCCATTGGTCGGGGTTGCCCTGTTCGGCCATGAAACTGCGCGCGCGAGCGTAAATGGCTTTGATGGCTTCAAAGTCGTGGGGCGCAGAATGTCTGATTTCCATGGCATTGGCCTCCTTCGCTAAAACAAACGCCTGCGGACAGAAGAACCGCAGGCGTTGTGAGTTTGCAGGGTGCTAGTGCGGTGCCGGCCGCCAATCGGCCAGCGAGCCAATCTTGTGCCTAGTACACCATCTTCATGGCTTCGCAGACCTCGGCAAGCGTTTGGTTGGCAATCTCGTTCATCTTGCGGTTGCCCTCATGCAGCACGTCTTTCACGTAGTCCATGTCGTTGGCCAACTGCGCGCGACGCTCGCGGTGCGGCGCCAAGAACGCGTTCACGCTTTCGGTAACGTATGCCTTCAACTGGCCCGATCCGCCGTTGCCAATTTCTTCGGCAATCTCAACTTCATTGCGGCCGGTGCACAGCGCCGCCGTGGTCAAAAGCGCCGACACACCCGGGCGATTCTCCTTGTCAAAGGTGATGAAGCGCTCGGAGTCGGTCTTCGACTTCTTGATGAGCTTGGCGGTTTCCTCGGCAGTGGCGGAAAGCATGATGGAGTTGCCGTAGCACTACGACATCGTGCGGCCGTCCAAGCCGGGGATTTCGATGGCGTCCGACAGAATTCCGTCGGGTTCCGGGAATACCTTTGCGAAACGCTCGTTGAAGCGACGTGCAATTTGCCTGGTGAGCTCAATGTGGGGGAGCTGGTCTTTGCCCACGGGAACAATGTTGCCCTTGCAGAACAAAATGTCGCATGCTTGGTGCACCGGGTAGGTAAGCAACAGGCCGGTAAGCGCATGGCCGGAAGCTTCCTGCTCGGCTTTCACCGTGGGGTTGCGCTGCAGCTCGGCTTCGCTCACCAGCGAAAGGAAGGGCAGCATCAGCTGGTTGCATGCGGGAATGGCCGAATGCGTGTAGATGGGGGTAATTTCAGGATCGATGCCAGCCGCCAGGTAGTCCAGCACCATGTTGTACACGTTGTCCTGGATTTGCTCGGTGGTGTCGCGATCGGTGATTACCTGGTAGTCGGCAATCAGCACGTGGCATTTGATGCCCATGTTCTGGTACTCAACGCGATGCTGGATGCTGCCGAAAAAGTGGCCCAGGTGCAAGCGGCCCGTGGGACGGTCGCCCGTGAGCATGGTGTATTTTTCGGG
The DNA here is from genome assembly GCA_045545435.1 of Eggerthellaceae bacterium. Taxonomy (GTDB): domain Bacteria; phylum Actinomycetota; class Coriobacteriia; order Coriobacteriales; family Eggerthellaceae; genus UMGS1502. The sequence goes on from JAZQAV010000035.1 coordinate 7,088, forward strand.
ATGGACGGGCAAGTCGGCGCGAATTTCGTCGGATCGCTTCTTGCTTGCCAAAAAAGTGTCGGAATATTCTGCCATGTCGTTCTCTTTCGTGATGTAGTCATTCGCATTTGCTGGAACAAACGCAACAAAGTATAACGGTTCTTTCGAGGAGGGTAGGGTCGTTCGCGGAATAAACGTTTCCCGGGCGTTTGTGCGGCACCGCGCGGGCGGACTGCGGCAGCACGTAGCTTTGGCACACGCTTCGCCGCGCTGCGCTGCCTGCGCGCCGCTCCGCTGCCGTGCGCTGCGCTGCTTGCATGCCGTCCCGCCACGCGCCGCCCTGCTACGCGCTTTGCTGCGCGGCGCTGCTTGCATGCCGTCCCGCCATTCCGCCAAGCGTTTTGCCTCCATGCGCAGGTTTTGCGAAGGGCGCGCGGCTACGGGTTGCGTTCGCGCGAAAGTGCGTTTAGAATCTAATACGCTAATTTGGTCGCTTGGCTCAGCGGGAGAGCATCGCCTTCACACGGCGGGGGTCACTGGTTCAAATCCAGTAGCGACCACCATGGAACCGCAG
>JAZQAV010000036.1:0-13304 GCA_045545435.1 Eggerthellaceae bacterium
GTGCTTTTGCTGGGCACGCATCTGTTCATGACGGTTCGCACTGGTTTCATTCAGCGTAAGGTGGGCACGGGCATCAAGCTGTCCATTTCCCGTCAGGACAGTGACGCCGAAGGCGACGTCTCGCAATTCGGCGCTTTGGCAACCGCGCTTGCAGCAACTATTGGTACCGGTAACATCGTTGGTGTGGCAACCGGTCTTCTTGCGGGTGGTCCTGGCGCTATTTTCTGGATGTGGATCACCGGCGTTTTCGGCATTGCAACGAAATACGCTGAAACGTACATTTCGGTTAAGTATCGCGTTAAAGACTCGAAAGGCGAGATGCTGGGTGGCGCTATGTACGCCCTGGAGCGCGGTCTGAAAAACAAGAGCCTGGGCAAGGTGCTGGCCGTGCTGTTCGCGCTGTTCGCCTTTATTGCGGCGTTTGGAATTGGCGCATCGGTTCAGTCCAACACGCTCGCCGGCGTTATCACGGCGTATATCTCGTTCCCGACGGATGCTTCCCTTACGGGAGCAAACGCTATGATCGGTGCCATTTTGTGCGTGCTGGTGGGCGTGGTTATTATTGGTGGCATTAAGTCCATCACCCGCGTAACCGAAAAGCTGGTGCCGCTGATGGCGCTTCTGTACGCTGTAGGTTGCATCGTCATCATCGGTATGAACTGGCAATACGTGGGTGAAGCGGTAAGCCTTATCATCACCTGTGCTTTCACGGGGCAAGCTGCCTTCGGCGGCGCGGTTGGATCGGGCTTGGCGCTTGCGCTGCAATACGGCTTCAAACGCGGTTTGTTCTCCAATGAGTCCGGCTTGGGCTCCGCACCGCTGGTTGCCGCTAACGCCACCACGAAAAACCCTGCTCGCCAGGCTCTGGTCTCCATGACCGGAACGTTCTGGGATACGGTTATCATCTGCGCTATCACGGGCATCATGCTGGTTTCCACCATGCTCGCGAACCCCTCTATCGCAGAAGGCATTTTGGCTGGCGAGATTACTGCTGCCGCACAGCTTACCACGACGGCGTTCAACTGCATTCCGGTGCTGGGCCCCATCGTGTTATCGGTAGGCATGATTTTGTTTACGTACTCCACCATGCTCGGTTGGTCTGCATACGGAAACCGCGCGGTCACCTACCTGTTCGGCCGCAAGGGCATTCGTCCTTATCAGATAGTGTTCCTTGTTTTCGTGTTCTGGGGCTGCATTGGCGGTGGCGAGCTGGTGTGGAACCTTTCCGACATTTCGAACGCACTTATGGCGGTCCCCAACTGCATCGCAGTTTTGGCCTTGAGCGGCGTAATCGCATCGGGCACCAAGCACTATGTGTACGACAACAATCTTGAAGAGGTTGACGAGACGGAAATCCCCAAGGTGGCATCCAAGTAAAGCGGTGCAGGGCCTTGAAGGGCAACCGCTGATGTCGTCTCAAGCGCGCTTGTAAAACTGATACCGAAACTGCTGATTCGCAGAAAGGCTGAAAGCTCATGGCAGAACGGTCCCGTAAAGGCTCCGAAGCTGTTGTCGATCATGCACTCCGGATTCTTTTTGGCGCCGAAGAGCGCGATCTGCGTGTTGTGCACGAGCATGGTTTGGCGCAGCGGTAGTATTTCCGAAAAATATTGAAGCTGGTGCCCGAGATTGCTTCTTACAAGCAGACGACGTTTCGCCACGTGCTCTTCTGGGGAAGAGGCTTACAGCACCCTTATGGCGTTGCTCGATTACGTTGAACCGCAAGCTGTAAGTGTTTTGGCGACCGACTACAACGAAGAGCTGCTTGAAAAGGTGCGCAAAGCGAATTACGCCATGTTGCATTTGCAGGAAATTCCCGAGCGCTATCGGCGCCACCTTGCTATCGGCGAAAAACGTTACGCAATGTTGCCTTACCTTCGCGAGCGGGTGAGCACCGCACGTCACGATTTGCTCCACGATGATTATCCTTCTGGGTTTGACGTTGTCGTGTGCCGCAACGTTGTCAAGTTCTTTTCGCGGGATCTTATACCGGGCGTGCACGAAAAGCTTGCAGCCTCTTTGAATCCGGGTGGCTACCTGTTTGTTTCCATGGACGAGGATCATGGCTCTTTGGAGTTGGTGAGCGACCCGGACAAGCTCGGGTTTCGTCGAATCGAGGAGCGCCTCCTTTACCAAAAGGTGCATGAGGCCCAGTAAGGTTTGCGCGCGGGTAAAAGCTGAAGAGCGTGTTGAGGTAGCTTGCGCACGTGCGCTCGCGTATCGTGGTGACATATAATTGCTCCATGAAAAGTATTGCAATCATAGGCGGCGGTGCTGCGGGCTTGGCCTGCGCTATCGCCGCGTCACGGGGCGCGCAGCAGCTTGGAAGCGCGCTGTCCGTTGTCGTATTCGAACGCGACGATCGCGTTGGCCGCTCTATTTTGGCTACGGGAAACGGCCGCTGCAATTTCTCTAATGCGCATATAGATGCCAACGTCTACCGCAACCCGGGTTTTGTTGCGGATGCGTTCGCGGCCCTTTCCAAAGAAACCGCGTCTGACAACGCCGTGTTGGAGCTGTTTGCAAGCTGCGGGCTTGAATGGCGCGAGGAATCCGAAGGGCGCCTGTATCCGCTTGCGAACAAAGCCAGCGCGGTGCTCGATGTGCTCCGGGCCGAGGCGGCTCGTTTGGGCGTGCGGGAAGTGTGCGACCGGCAGGTTCAGTTTGTTGACCCGCCGCGTCAGGCTGGCGGGCACTTTACGCTGCGCATGAGCGACGGCGTTTTCGAGCGGGCAGATGCGGTGGTTGTGGCGTGCGGGGGCAAGGCGGCGCAGCGGCTGCAGATTGCCGACTGGCATATTCCGTATATGACGCCTGTCTTGGGACCACTGAAAACGAACAACGAACTGGTGCGCGAGCTTAACAACATACGAGCGCGTGCGTCCGTTACCCTGCAACGTCGTGATGCGACGGGCGCGTGGCGTCTGCTTGCGCGCGAGCGCGGTGAAGTGATGTTTCGCAAATACGGCGTGTCCGGTATTGCGGTGTTCAACCTATCGCGTTTCGCACAGGAGGGCGACAGGCTCCTTATCAATTTCCTACCCGCGCACAGGGATAAGGGGGCGCGCGCGACGGAACCTGCGTATCAAGAAGATGCTGCGTTTTTCGCCGATGGCGCAGGCAGCCAGGATGAGATTGCTGAAGCGGCGCTGGCATTTTGCCACGAGCGTGCGCAGCGGCTTGCGCGCGTGCGCGGTTTTGAAAGCAACGAGAGTGAGATAACCTGCGACGACTTTCTCCGTGGTCTGGTATTGCCGCACGTCGCGCACGTGCTGTTGAAATACGTGGGAATGGCGGGAACCGAAGCGTGCACTTATGAACGCCTGGCGCTGCTCGCCAATGCGCTTTTGGCGTTTCCCCTTACGGTGCAGGGCATTGCCGATGCGGACAACTGCCAAGTGCATCGTGGGGGCTATTCGGTGGAGGCGCTCGATGCGCAGACGATGGAATCGCGAGACATCGCACGGTTGTACCTGGTGGGCGAGGTTGTGGATATAGACGCGCCCTGCGGCGGATATAATCTTCATTGGGCCTGGTCAAGCGGCATGCTTGCCGGAATAAGCTGCGCTCGCAGCCTGTGCGAAAGCGCGGAGCAACCAACGAAGCGCAAGGTGGAGGCGCGCCATGATTGATGTGGCCAATGTTCGCGTTTCCCTTGACGAGGCTCTTGCTCCCGAAGAACGTGGCCTGTATGCGGCAGCGGCGCGCGCACTCGGGCTTAAGGTCGAAGACATAGCGCGCGTTCAGTTGACGAAGCGCAGCGTCGACGCGCGAAAAAAAGAGGACGTTCATTTTACGGCGAGCCTTACGGTGACCTGCGCAAAGGATTCAATCGAGGAAAAAGTGCTCGCTGGGCGCACCCGTCTCGCGCGCGGTGTAAGCGTTACCAGGCATGTTGCACGCGAGCAATTGGTGGTGCCCGATCTTTCAAACGACCAGATGGTGCGTACCGTGCTGGAATCGACGCGGCCTGTGGTGGTGGGGTTTGGCCCTGCGGGTATGTTTTGCGCGCTGTATCTGGCGCTTGCGGGGCTGCGTCCTATTGTGATTGAGCGCGGAGGCGATGTGGACGAGCGCCTTGGGGCGGTTGCCCGTTTTAACGCGGGCGGCTCACTCGATCCGCAGACGAACATTCAGTTTGGCGAAGGTGGCGCGGGAACGTTCTCCGACGGAAAGCTCACCACGGGCACCAAAAGTCCTTTTGCCGCGCAGGTCCTTTCCTGGTTTGTGGAGGCCGGCGCACCTGAAGAGATACTGTGGCAGGCAAAACCGCATATTGGAACCGATAAGCTGGTGGGTGTTGTCCGCTCGATTCGCGAGCGCATCATAGAGCTTGGTGGCGATGTGCGTTTTCATGCACAGCTCACGGGATTGCGTTTCGAAGAAGGCAGGCTTTGCGCTGCTCAGATAACTGACAACCGAACGGGCTCTTGCGAGACGGTGCCTGCGCGCGTGGCGGTGCTTGCGTGCGGGCATTCCGCGCGCGACACGTTTGAGCTGGTGCGCGACGCGGGGCTGCGCATGGAGCAAAAACCGTTCTCGCTGGGCGTGCGCATTGAGCATCCGCAGCGGATGATCAACCGCGCGCAGTATGGGCGCGCAGCCAACCATCCTGCTTTGGGCGCCGCAGATTACAAAATGGCAATCCATCTTCCCAACGGGCGCGGTGTGTACACCTTTTGCATGTGTCCAGGTGGGGAAGTGGTGTGCGCCGCAAGCGAACCCGAAAGCGTGGTGGTTAACGGCATGAGCGTATTCGCGCGCGATGGCGAAAACGCGAATGCGGCATTGTTGGTTGGGGTTACTCCTGACGACTTCCCAGGCGACGATCCTCTTGCTGGGGTGCACTTGCAGCGCGATGTGGAGAAAGCCGCTTTCCGCGAAGCGCTTGCGGCGGGCGGCTCGCCTTACCAGGCGCCTGCCCAAACCGTTGGGGACTTTTTGCAAGGGAAAAGCGGCAGTGCCTCGACGAGCGTGGTCCCCACCTATGCGCGCGGCGTTGTCTGGTGCGATCTTGCGCGGTGCCTGCCCGCTTTCGTAACCGACTCCATCCGCGAGGCGCTGGGGTTGCTGGGGCGAAAGATCAAAGGGTTTGACGACCCTGGTGCGGTTATGACGGGCGTGGAAACACGCAGTTCGTCGCCGGTTCGCATCGTGCGAGACGACGATTTCTGCGCTCAATTTGCACCGGTGGACGCAACAGTGCAGCATACGGTAGCGTACGGTTTGTACCCATGCGGCGAAGGGCCGGGGTATGCGGGAGGCATTATGAGCGCCGCTTGCGACGGCGTGCGCGTCGCCCAAGCGATTGCCAGGCAGCTTTCTGCGTCGGATGCGGGTTGTGCGGCCGACAACAACTGAGTGCACCCGGTGAGAGCGAACGCTGCGAGCAAGAGCGAAGGTTGCGAGTGACATGAAAGATGTGGGGAAAGAGAAGGTCTTGGAAAGCGAATCGTCATTGATGTTCGAGGAAAACTTCTCGGCTGTTGTCAGCGCGCTTGCGGCTGGCGATCCTGCTATTTTTCCCACCGATACCGTTATGGGTTTGGGTGTTGCGGTGTGCGCCGCAGATGGTCCCGATGTTCTGTACGACCTTAAGAACAGGGAGCACAACAAGCCTATTGCCTGGCTGGTGGCAAATCGCGAATCACTTGATTATTACGGTGAAAACGTACCCGCATACGCGCACGTGCTTGCGCAGGCGTATTGGCCGGGCGCGCTCACGCTTATTGTGAAGGCTTCCGCGGCGGTACCTGCGCGTTACGCCTCCAAAGACGGCGCCATTGGCTTGCGCATGCCCGCGCGCGATTTAACGCTCGCGCTGATACGGGCGGTGGGCTGCCCGGTGGCCACTACATCGGCGAATATATCTGGCATGGGCGCTCCCGCCGACTCACGCGAAGTTGATGCGCAGCTTGTGGCGCGCGTGGGTGCCGTGCTGGCAGATGACGATGAGCCTCGTTCGGGCGTTGCCTCAACGGTGGTTGACTGCACGCAGGATACGCCGCGCATACTGCGCGAGGGCTCCATCACGCACGCTCAGGTGATGGCTCATTTGTCGTAGTTTCTCGGGCGGCAGACCTTCTGCCGCAACCCCTCTTGCTGCTTTCTTGCTGGCGATTTGCTAAAACGTTTCCGTGAAGTATCGCTTCGGGGCAACCGTTTATGTTCCCGCACGATGGATTTGCGAATGAGTTACTCCCTTATGCGTGCCTGATGGAGTATCCTTAAGGTCCTGTGTACTTCACGATACGCAAAGGAGCGTTAACACCATGAAAGTCAGCATCGCCAGCGATCACGCCGGTTTCGATGAGAAGGAGCTGCTTGTTCCTTACCTGAAGGAGTTGGGGTACGAGGTGATTGACCGAGGTCCGCAATCCGCCGAGCGCGTTGACTATCCCGATTTCGCCCATGTGGTTGCCCAAGATGTGGCTAATGGTGACGCCGAGCGTGGCGTGCTTATTTGCGGAACGGGTATCGGTATGTCGTTGGCAGCAAACAAGCATGCGGGCATTCGCGCCGCAAACGTAACCATGCCCGAGCTCGCAGCGCTTTCGCGCGAGCACAACGATGCTAACGTCATTTGCATTTCGGGTCGGTTCGTGGACGATGCAACCAATCGCGAAATCGTGAAAACCTTCTTGGAGACCGAGTTCGCGGGCGGACGTCACGAGCAACGTGTTGCGAAGATCGAATCGGGCTCCAACGAATAGCACGCGAGCGCGTGCTTGCGGGTAGGGCGCACGTAGCGCCTTGCCTGTGCGAACAAGAAACAACGCGGCCACTGCGTGGGAAGTGGCAGATGCGATATGCGTGATGAGGAGAATCAAATGTCTTTGAAGTATGTTCCCGAAGTCGATACCGAGGTAGCGGAAGCATTGCGCGAGGAGCTTGCACGCCAGCGCGGCACCATCGAGCTCATTGCTTCGGAAAACATTGTTTCGCCCGCAGTCATGGAGGCTATGGGCAGCGTGTTAACCAACAAGTACGCTGAAGGATATCCTGCAAAGCGCTACTATGGCGGTTGCGAGAAGGTTGACATTGTTGAGAACCTTGCGATTGAGCGCGCAAAGCAGCTGTTTGATGCAAACTTCGCCAACGTTCAGCCCCATTCGGGCGCGCAGGCCAACTATGCAGCCTACGCCGCCATCATCAATCCTGGTGACACCATTTTGGGCATGACGCTTGATAACGGCGGACATCTTACGCATGGTTCGCCCGCCAACTTCTCCGGCAAGCTGTACAACGTTATTTCGTATGGTTTGGGCGAGGACGAGCGCATCGACTATGCCGATATCGAACGTAAAGCGCGCGAGTTCAAGCCGAAGGTAATCGTGGCGGGCGCTTCCGCCTATCCGCGCATTATCGATTTCGAGCGCATCGCGGCAATTGCGCGCGAGATAGACGCGTACTTCATGGTGGATATGGCCCACATTGCGGGCTTGGTTGCCACCGGCGCGCATCCCAACCCCATGCATTACGCCGACATCGTTACCACTACCACGCACAAAACCCTTCGCGGTCCCCGTGGCGGCATGATTCTTTCCAACGATGAGGCCTTGGCAAAGAAAATCAATTCCGCGGTGTTCCCCGGTTCGCAGGGTGGTCCGCTCATGCACGTCATCGCTGCGAAAGCCGTTGCATTTGGCGAGGCTCTGAAGCCTTCTTTCAAGACCTACATCGACAACGTGGTCGAAAACTGCGCCGCAATGGGCCGTGGCATGACCGACGGTGGGCTGCGTTTGGTTACGGGTGGAACCGACAACCACCTGTGCCTCGTTGACCTGACGCCCGCAGACGTAACGGGCAAGGACGCTGAGGGTCTGCTTGAGTCGGTTGGCCTCACGGTGAACAAGAACACCATCCCCAACGAGCAGCGCTCGCCCTTTGTTACTAGCGGCATTCGCGTGGGAAGTGCTGCCGGAACGACGCGCGGTTTTGATGCCGATGAGTTCTACACCATTGGTTCGTGCATCGCACAAACCGTTTTTGCGGCAAACGATCCGGCAAAGCTTGCCGAAATCAAGCAAACGGTGCAGCAGATTATCGACGCGCATCCGCTGTACGCCGAATTCGAATACTAAAAGTTGGGTTGGCGCCTCGGCGGCGCGCGTTGTTCGCGTTTGGTGCGCGGGCGGCAAACGAGAGCGCGTGCATGATAAGCCGTGCGCAGCGTGCGTAGATTGCTATAATGGAAAAAGATTGTGCGGCCGCCTCGCGCGGCCGCGTTTTTAATGGGAAGAGGTGAGATGTATGAGTGAACTTGCGGAGTATGGACCACGTGTCGTACTGGTTGACCATCCGTGCGTGCAGCATAAACTTGCGCTCTTGCGGGACAAGGACACCAAATCGAAGCAATTCCGAGAGCTGGTTCGCGAGCTTGCTCTATTCGAAGGTTATGAGGCAACGCGCGATCTTCCTCTCCATGATGTTGAGGTGCAAACGCCCATTTGCGGGACCACGGCGAAAATGCTCGACGGCAAAAAGCTGGTCATCGTTCCCATTTTGCGCGCGGGCCTTGGTATGGTAGAAGGCCTGCTCGACCTAATACCTGCTGCTAAAGTGGGTCATTTGGGAATGTATCGCGATCCTGTTACCCATGAGGCGCGCCGATACTACGCCAACATGCCCAAGAGCTTGGAGTCTCGCAGCGTCATTGTTGTTGACCCCATGCTGGCAACAGGCGGATCGGCAATCGAGGCAATTAAGTATCTGCGGAGTTTTGACGTCGTCGATCTGAAGTTGGTTGTGCTGGTGGCTGCTCCCGAAGGTTTGCATGCGGTGCTCGACGCCGACCCGCAGGTGAGAATCTTCACCTGTGCTGTGGACGAGCGTTTGAACGACGATGCCTACATCGTTCCCGGTTTGGGGGATGCGGGTGACCGTATTTTCGGTACGTAAGCAACAGGCGGCTTGTTACAGCAAACGGTGTGTGGCCTGCGGCAATCGCTTAACGCGAACGCGCACATGCTTTTCGGAACGGTTCGATGAAGGTGGCCTTGAAAGGAAAGAAGATGGCAGAATTCAAAGACAATCGTCCTTCGTGGGACGAGTACTTCATGAAACTTGCAGATGAAGTGTGCACTCGTACCACGTGCGTGCGTCGCGCGGTTGGCGCGGTTATCGTGAAGGACCATCGCATCTTGTGCACGGGCTACAACGGTGTTCCCACGGGTATGCACCATTGCGCCGAGGTTGGCTGCTTGCGCGAGAAGTTGCAGGTGCCCTCTGGCCAGCGCCAAGAGATCTGCCGCGGTTTGCATGCCGAGCAAAATGCCATCATTCAGGCCGCGCGGTACGGCATCGACATCCGTGGCGCATCCATTTACATAACCACCCAGCCGTGTGTTACCTGTGCGAAGATGCTCATAAATGCGGGCATTCAGGAAATAGTGTACAAAAACCCCTATCCCGATGAGCTTTCGATGTCCATGCTGGATGAAGCGGGCATGAAATACCGTGTTTTCAAGGGTGCGGACGAAAGCGAATAGGCATCGTCAAAAGCGCTCCTGCAGCATATTCCTGTTTTGAGACCCCGTAGGCAGCATGTCTTGCCGTGCGGGGTTTTCTAAAAATGGAGAAGATATCAAGACGCTTTGGTCGCTTTTTGGGGAAGTTTTCAAAACAAACGTTATGCGGTTTTGCAAAAAAGCTCTATGACCCGCCCATACGCTGGTAGAAAACCCTGCACCGTTCAACTATTTTTTTTCGACCATTCGAACTATAAACGTTTACGAATGTTTTAATTCGGCTATCATATGCAAGGCTTATCAGAATGCATACGTGCGTGTAGAGAAAGTGGGATATGGTTTTAGCCATTATTTTGGGGGTTCTTGTGGGCGCAGCGGGTTTCCTCCCGTTGATCGGCGGCATGAACCTCGCAAAAAAGGCTACGCCAACCAGCAATCTCGGCCACACGGCAGCTTTGTTGCTGGGCGTGTTCGGTTCGTTTGCGGTTATAGCAATTCCCATGGTCATATGCATCGCGTTCTTTCGTGATATGGCAATTCCGATGGTCGTAGCCGAAGCGCTTGCCCTTATAGCGGTCGCGCTCGTCTATGGCATCGTCCGGGTTGTGCGTAGGTAAGTGGAAAGGTATATCGTGGATCCTTTAGAGCTCGTTAACCATTTGGTGCCGGAACTTAAAGAGTCTTTTGACTCTACGTTCGTCTTCGATTTCGGTGGCGGCATCGGCATCACCAACTACATCTTCTGGATGTTCATTACGCTTGCGCTCACGCTTATCGTCGTGCTTGTTGCCGGTCGCAAGCTCACGCTTGTTCCCAACAACAAGTTCGTGAACATGGTCGAGTACGGCTATCAAATGGTTCGCAAGGACATCGCCGAGGGTTCCATCGGCCATGGCTACAAGAAGCACATTCCGCTTCTGGCCACGCTGTTCTTCTTCATTTTGATCTCGAACTTCGTGGGCCTGATCCCTGGCTGCAAAACGCCGACGGGCTCCATTTCGGTTACGTGGGCTCTGTCGTTCGTGGCGTTCGTATACTTCAACTACTGGGGCGTTAAGGCCCATGGCGGTTGGGGCTACATCAAGAGCATCGCTCCTTCCGGACTGCCCGCGCCCATGGTACCCATCATCTGGTTCTTCGAGTTCATGTCGCTGGTTCTGCGCGTGCTCACCCTGGCCGTCCGACTTTACGGCAACATGTTCGCAGGCCACATGGCTCTGGGCATCTTCTCGATCTTCATCTACTCCTTCGTGATGGGCATCATCAACGGAGTGGGCGCTGTTGGAGCAACCACCATCATTTGGTTCCTGTTCCTGATCTTCATGTACGCGCTGGAATGCCTGGTTGCTTTCCTTCAGGCGTACGTATTCACCATCCTGTCGGCGGTGTACATCTCGCTGGCAACCTCCGAGCACTAAGAGCTTGGCGCTGCGTACGCGCAAGCGGCGCGGCAGCGGATGAATCCGCAGGGCAACCACCTGGTTCGCCACGCCCGCACGGGCATTTAAGTTTGGTTTTTTCGGCACACATCCACGGCCGATTGAACATAGTAAAACCGGTGTCTTCGAAGTAACGGAGACGAAAAAAGGAGGAATCGTGGAAACTACCATCGTACTTGCTGCCCTTAAGTTGGTCGGCTACGGACTCGGCGCAATTGGCCCTGGCATCGGCATCGGCATTGCCTGCTATGGTGCAAACGTTGCAACCGCTCGTCAGCCCGAACTCGCTGGCCGTTTGTTCACCAACTTCATCATCGGTGCAGCTCTTGCTGAGGCACTTGCACTGCTGGGCTTCGTTCTTGTATTCGTTCTCTAAGTCTTCAGCGAACAAATACTCGTTTCGTTGAAGAACAAGGAGGAAAACCAGTGAAAGAAAGTGCGAACAAAGCATTAGCCGGTATCACCGGTCTTTGCGCCTCTGCAATGGGTGTGGTTACCGCATGCCCGACGCTCGCGTTCGCTGAAGCGAAAACTGGTGTGGCCGCGATTCTGCCCGATCCGGTTGAATTCGTGCCCATGCTGATTGCTTTCCTGATCCTCGTCATCGTTCTTTACAAATTCGGCTGGCCCATGTTCGAGGGCATGCTCGAAAAGCGCGAAAAGACGATTGCTGAAGCTCTTGAGCAGTCCGAAGCCGCACGTCAGGAGAGCGAGCGCGTGCTCCAGGAGTACAAAGCTCAACTCGCTGACGCCAAGGCTCAGGCTTCCAAGATCGTTGCCGATGCAAAGCAGACCGGCGAAGCAGTTAAGGCTGACATCACCAAGCAAGCGCAGGATGAAGCTGCTGCAATGATCGAGAAGGCGCGCACCGCGATTGAGGCCGAGAAGGCTTCTGCTCTCGCAGAGCTGCAAGGCTCCGTTGCCGACATCTCGACGTCCATTGCTTCCCGCCTTATCGGCGAGGACCTCAGCGATGAGGAGCATCGCAAGATCATCGAGCGCTACGTGAACGAGGCAGGTAGTTTCCATGCCAACTAATCGCCTTATCGTAAAAGAGCAAGTTGCCACGTATGCAAATGTGCTGCTTGAGGCAGCGGAAAAGCTCGGCGGTCAAGACGCCGTGCTTACCGTCCGCGAGCAGATCAAGCAAATCGTGGCTCAAACGCGAGCAAGCGCGAATCTGCGCGCCGCGTTGAAGGATCCTGCTTACACGCCTGAACAGCGCGCTCAAATTGCGCGTGGCATGTTCGAGGGCAACAACGAAGCGCTCGTTGAGGTTTTGGCCGTTATGGCCGAGCGCGGCGAGTCTGACTTGCTGTCTCGCGTAGCAGATGCTTACGAGGGGCTTTTAGCAGAGAAGCAGAACCTGTGCGTGGTTGAGGTTGTCACGGCTGTTGCCCTTGACGATCACCTGCGCGAGGTTATCAAAAAGAAGGCCGAAACCGAACTGAACATGAAGGTCGTTCTTGAAGAGAAGATCGACAAGTCCATTTTGGGCGGCATTATCCTGAGTGCGAATGGCCAGCGTATCGATGCGAGCATGATTACGCAAATCGATAACGCCCGCGAAGCGCTCAAATAGATTCTTAAGACGGAGGTGAATGTTAGTGACTGAAATCACCGCACAGTCCATCGACGAAGCTCTGCGCAAGCAGCTTGCGGCCTTGGAGGTTGGCGTTGATTCCCGCGAAGTCGGAACCGTTATTCAGGTCGGCGACGGTATTGCCCGTGTTGACGGTCTGAAGAACGCAATGGCCGGCGAGCTTCTCGAGTTCATCGGCGAGGGCGGCAAAACCGTTTACGGTTTGGCTCAGAACCTCGAAGAGGACGAGATCGGCGCCGTACTTCTTGGTGACGTCACCGCAATCAAAGAAAACGATCAGGTGCACACCACCGGTCGTATTATGGAGGTCCCGTCTGGTAAGGGCTTGCTCGGTCGCGTTGTGATCCCGCTCGGCATGCCTATCGTCGGCAAGGGCCCCATCGGGGCAGAGGGGTCGCGCCCTGTTGAGTTCAAGGCTCCTGGCGTTATTACCCGTACCCCGGTTAACGAGCCGGTGCAAACCGGCATCTTGGCAATCGACTCGATGATCCCCATTGGCCGCGGCCAGCGCGAGCTCATCATTGGCGACCGCCAGACCGGCAAGACCGCTATCGCGATCGACGCCATCATTAACCAAAAGGGCGAGGACATGATCTGCATCTACGTCGCAATCGGCCAGAAGGCCTCTACGGTTGCAAACGTAGCTGAGACTCTGGACCGCTATGGCGCTATGGACTACACCATCATCGTGTGCGCAACGGCTGCCGATTCGGCTCCGCTGCAGTACATCGCTCCTATGGCCGGCGCTGCCATGGGTGAGTACTTCGTTTACACCGGCGAGGACGGACAGCC
>JAZQAV010000037.1:0-3609 GCA_045545435.1 Eggerthellaceae bacterium
CAATCATTTCCCCAGCGCCGCAATTAAAAATTGTCAACTACGTCAATACATTTCACCCCGTGCGCTGCGCATAAATCTATGAGCTTGCGATTAAGGGTGAATAACGTGGCACCCGTGCGCCTCGCGAGCACAAAGTAGAACATATCGTATACCGAATGATCGAGCCGGATGCTTTCTTGCAATGCTTCGGTCTGCAGATCTTCGAGCGAGTAGAACTCATCAACGGTCGATAGGGCACGCTTGAGGTATTCCTCGGACAAGACCTGTGCGACAACGCCTGATCTTGTCAGCTTGCGAATAATGCTCGCCATCTCCGCTCGAATAAGGTCACAGCTTATAACCCGTTCACCACGCAGCATAAGGCCTTGCAAACCCACGCCGTCTTTGCTTTGGAGAGCTATTTCTATGAGGGCGCTTGTGTCAATGACGATCATCGCGCTTCCTCTTCTCGAATTTGCGCGACAAGAACATCGCCCCGAGGGCGCGATGCCGATATGGGAACCGGCGGAAGCTGACGGATTCTTGCAAAAGCTTCTTCATGGCGCTTCGCGTAGTCGATGCCGTCCGTGAGCTCGGTATTGTTGTACATCGCGCGCGCACGAATACGGGGCTGTTTATCACCTGACAGGGCTCCGGCAAGCCCACCGCGGTCGCGCGCGTTCAGATAATCTTCGATTATCGTTAACGCCTGCTGGGAGATGCTCCTGTTTTCCTCCGCGGCGCATATGCGTAGGCGTTCGTAAACATCGCTCGGGCAATCTTTCACCTGAAGTGCGGGCATGTTCTCCTCCTTCACGCGGGTTGTTCTACTTCGCAAACTGTTGCGTTTCGAATTGTGCTTCATGAAGAGTATATCATGCTTTTTGCATCCATTTTGCATGCTTCGAGTACAATTGCCGGGCATGGTATGATGCTTCGCAAGCATTTGCGCTACACCGAAAAGACCCGCTTCGAAAGGGAAGGTCGCTTTATGAGCGAATCGCATCGCACGCTTCTGCTTTCGTTGGTCGATCAGCTGTTTGAAGAGCGAAACATGACCGACCAAGTTGAAGCGTTGCATCAACGCGCCACTACCATAAGCGAGCAGTCGCTTTGGTCGACGTTTCGTGCGCTCGTGAACACGCGCCCACCCATTCCGGCATCAAAAGAGTTCCTGCGCGACCAAGATACGCTCCTGCAATCGATGATTGCCAAAAGGGGCATTAGCACCCTTGCCGATACGCGCGTATGCCCCAACGATCCCGCCGTGCGCCTGTGGCGCGGCGACATTACCACCCTCGCCGTGGACGCCATCGTGAACGCCGCAAACTCCCAGATGCTGGGCTGCTGGCAGCCAGGGCATCACTGCATCGACAACGCCATTCACACGTTTGCTGGCGTGCAGTTGCGCTTGGCGTGCGCCGCCCTTATGGATGCGCAAGGCCACGAGGAGGAAACGGGCGTTGCCAAAGTAACCCCCGCATTTAACCTCCCGTCGCGCGCTATCGTGCATACAGTAGGCCCTATTGCCAACGGCTATCCAACACCGCGCCATCGCGCTCAGCTGCGCTCCTGCTACAAAAGCTGCCTGGATGCCGCCGCGGAGCATGGGTTTAAATCAATTGCGTTTTGCTGCATCTCTACGGGCATATTCGGATTTCCCCAAAAAGAAGCGGCAACCATTGCAGTATCATCGGTTCGCGCGTGGCTCCAAGAGCACCCCACTTCAAACATCGCCGTTGTCTTCAACGTATTCAGCGGAACCGACCAGGCCATCTACGAAAAAGAACTGGGCTTCAAAGATTAGGAAGGGCTCATGACAGGCACATCACCAAAACAAACCGACAGCATGCAAACAGAAACCGCGGGCACCTCATCGCGCATCGACAACGTTGAACTTGCCGATATTGTCTATGGTGCAGCCGTTGGTGATGCCGTGGGCGTGCCCTATGAGGGATTTAGCCGTCATACGTTTTTCTGCACCGGTATGGACGGCTACGGGGCCCACATGCAGCCCGCAGGCACCTTTTCGGATGATACCTCAATGATGTTGGCGCTGTGCGACAGCATTCGCGCCTGCGAGGGCGCCATCGACACCGCCGACATGCGCGAGAGGTTTCGCGCATGGCTAAACCAGGGCGCCTATACGTGCAGCCCTTCTGCGTTTGGCGTCGGCCGCACAACCGCTATCGCACTCGATCAGGGATTCGGTCTTTCCGACGTGCACTCAAACGGGAACGGCTCTCTCATGCGCACGCTTCCCCTTGCGCTTACCAACGCCACCGACAGCGAAATTGCCGCTGTATCCGCCATCACGCATGCGCATCCCCTCTCTGAAGAAGCATGTGTTGTGGCCGTACGCATAGCGCGCGACTTAATAAAAGGCAAATCACTTGAAGAGGCGCTTTCAACCCTCACGTGCAAAAACGAAGAGCTCAGCCGCGTCGCGCACATCCTTGAGTACAGCCAGGACGACATTTCGTCCAGCGGATACGTGGTGAGCACGCTTGAGGCGGCGCTGTGGTGTTTGGGGGTAACGTCATCTTACGAAGAATGCGTTCTTGAAGCAGTGAACTTGGGCGGCGACTCCGACACAACCGCATGCGTAGCTGGCGCGTTTGCCGGCATTGTTTACGGAAAGCGCGCCATTCCCGCCGAATGGCTGGATGACCTGCGCGGAAAAGGCGTCATCGAGAGCTGCCTGTTTGCATAACATAGACGCCGCTCAATCGCAGCCGCCGTTCGCCAGAGCGCATTAAAGACAAAAATCCCCGCCGCGCAAACGCGCAGCGGGGATTCGCTTATTTCAGCCTATTGGGTGTTAGCAAACGCCCTGGGCAAGCATAGCGTCGGCAACCTTCTTGAAGCCAGCGATGTTGGCGCCAGCCACATAGTTGCCCTCCATGCCCGCTTCGCGAGCAGCGTCGTCGGCAGCATGGAAAATGCCCTGCATGATGCCCTTGAGCTTGGCGTCAACCTCTTCAAAGCTCCAGGAGAGGCGCTCCGAGTTTTGCGACATCTCCAGACCGGAGGTCGCAACGCCACCTGCATTGGAAGCCTTGCTGGGAAGGAATGCTACGCCGTTTTCCTGCAGATACTTGGTTGCATCGAGCGTGGTGGGCATGTTCGCACCCTCGGTGACAATCTGGCAGCCGTTGGCAACCAGTTGCTTGGCATCGTCGATGAGCAGCTCGTTTTGCGTTGCGCACGGCATGGCGATATCGCACTTAACCTGCCACACGCCACGACCCTCATGGTACTCAGCGTTGGGACGATAGGTGGTGTACTCGGACAGGCGAGCACGCTTGACCTCTTTGATCTCCTTGAGGGCAGCAACGTCGATTCCATCGGGATCATACACCCAGCCAGTGGAGTCAGAGCAGGTCACCGGCTTGGCGCCCAGCTGCTGCATCTTCTGGATGGCATACGTTGCAACGTTTCCGGCACCAGAAACAACAACCACTTTGCCCTCAAGCGTATCGTTCTTCACGCTCTTGAGGTACTCCTCGGTGATGTAGGTTGCACCGTAACCCGTTGCCTCGGTACGAGCAAGCGAACCGCCGTAAGAAAGACCCTTGCCGGTAAGCACGCCTTCGTACACGTCGCGGATGCGCTTGTACTGGCCGAACA
>JAZQAV010000038.1:0-1797 GCA_045545435.1 Eggerthellaceae bacterium
CCTCCCAGAATGTCGCGACCCTCCAGTACGCATACTTTCAAGCCAGCTTTCGCGAGGTAGCAAGCCGTTGACAAACCGTTCTGACCGCCGCCAGCGATAACAACATCGTACTGTGCCATTTTTTTCTCCTTCGCTCATGCGTACACTGCAGATTTGCGATGAGCGTCATGCGTTGACCTCTTACCCCGCAAACACCTCGAGCTCGTCGCAAATCGTTTGCATGACCCATGGATAGCAGGAGCCGCTGAAAGACTTCAATACTTCTTGGGGTTGAAATTGACGTACCACCAAAGGAGTAGGCCGTTTATCAGGTGTTTTATGAATGAAATTTGGTAAATTTTCACCAAGGAGCACGTGAATTGGAAAGGCGAAATCATCGGTTTTCAACCCTTACCCACTCACGAGAAACCTTTCCTTGTTCTATACTTCTAACAATGACAATCGCCGTCCTCATTACATCGACCAGGAAGCGCGTAGCGTGAATCTGCCAGAGAAGCATACGGAGCGAAAACAAGTTGCCGCCTTGTCGCTTTATGGGCTGGCCCTTGTACTTTCGCCGCTTTACGGCACGTCTGAAAGCGTGTTGTTTCCGTCGCTCACGAGCTACGGCGACGCTCTTCTTGCATCGCGAGTTTTCAACTTAGCAGGATTTGCTTTAGCCATGGCGCTCTGTGCTTTCGCAGGCGAAAAACTGAAAGGCTTCATTTATTCGAAGGCAGCCTTTGTTGCGCTTGCCTGCGCTGGAGCTGCCGGCATGATCATGACGGCTTTAGCCGGTTTGGGCGCACTACCCCTATTCTGTCTTTCAGTTGGCGCTTTTGCGCGCGGTCTATTCTTCGGCGCTTTTACCATGTGTTGGATTGATGCACTCATGCACTTGGACGACAGCCTTATAGGTCTCACGGTATCGCTGTCATTGGCCTTGTACGGACTAGCTGGGCTTGTGATCTTCGGCATTAACACTATATCGGGGGTTTTTACCCTTGTAGCCCTCGCGCTTTGCCCGATTTTATGTGTTGCGGGACTCGTAATAGCCCTACCATATGAACTCCTGCGCAAACCCATCGCCCAGGAAGGCGTCACCGCTCCTGCGAGCACGCGGTTGTTACTGTACGGCGCTAATTTCGCATTCGGCGTTATGCTGGGTATACCTTTGAGCTATTTCGCCCAACACAGCAACCCGCATGCCATTGTCGCGTTCGCCACCATGACGATCATAATGCTCGCCGCATTTGCCCTTTCAACGAAAATAGTGAGTGCCGATTTGGTTCTACGAGGCATTGTTTTGGCTTACGCCATCGGCATCACCGTGCTTTTCCTTTTTGAAGCGCTCGACAACATAGCCGACCTTGTCGCAATCGCCGCATTGGCGCCGGTTATTCTGTATTCAATTGTCATCTTCGCAGACACGCAAGCACGCATGCGCAAACCGTACTGGAGATTGCCGGGCATATGCCAAGTTTTTGCAGCTTTCGGCATGGCAATATCTTGGACTACCTGTTATGTGCACGTCCCCCATATCCAGTTGGGCGGGTTGCAGCTTCTGCTGTGCGTATGCTTGTGCCTGGCTTTTATCTTAAGCGTATTTTCGCCAAACAGCCGCACGCGAATTCGTCCTTGGGGATTTTCCAGCCTCATTCCCGAGGAGACGCCCGAAGCGCGCCTGTTGCGTCGGTGCAGCGAGCTTGCCGACGAGCACAAGCTAACCAGTAGAGAACACGAAATATTGCAACTGTTGGCCACTGGCGTTACCCGCGAAGGCATAGCAACGACCTTTGTGATTTCGCCGACTACCGT
>JAZQAV010000039.1:0-12353 GCA_045545435.1 Eggerthellaceae bacterium
TCTACCTGGGATTACAACAGCCAACCAGACACACTTTTTGTCCGAGTGTTTAAATTGGTCGGTCATATTTAACGGCTCGAAAAAGGGGTGCTGACCTGCGTCAACACCCCAAAATTAGACACACTTTTTGTCCTATAAGCCCCTTGTTACGGCGCGCTCGCTTTGCGGGTCGCTCATCCTGCGGCGCGCTCGTTTTACAACGCAAACTCGTTCTGCGGCGCGCTCGCTTTACTGCGGGATGCCCGAAAAGTCCACGTTGTTCGTAAGCTCTGTTGCCTTCTTCGCAGAGAAATCCGGTGAATCGAAGGCTTCTATGAGCGTTTTAGCCTGTACCTGCGCCTCGGCATACAGGTCCCAGAAGCTTTTGGTGCTTGCGGCGGCGGTGAAAGGATTCTTCCACAGTTTATGGTTGTGATTGTCGAAGGGGCTGGTGGTGTGCTCGATGGCGCGGTGGCTCATGGCGGCATAGAACGAATGCGGCCGAGCCAGGCGCTCCACTTTGCTCAAAACGTTGCTCTTCCCGTTGTACGGTGAGTACAGCGCATGCTGAACGCGGCGGAAGCTTTGCGTGGCACGGGCGAAAAGGTTACGGGGAACGTTGATGCCGTACACGCGCTTCATGACGTCAACGTAGAGCTTTGAAATAATCGCAAGAACATGCTTTGAGCCGCGCAAGCAGCGAACCCACGGCTGGTAGGTGGCAACTGTCTCGCCGCTTTTCACGAACAGCACCATCTCATCCAGATCGCTTTCAATAAGGGCGTGGACCTCGCTTCCATCGGTGCGATTGAGCCCGTCGACGCCCGCATCGCAAAACGCGTACTGCTGCGAATAAATAAACGGGTGCAAGGTTGAATCAAGGGCAAAGTGGCACAAAAAGCCATGAACGTAGGAGCGCCCGATAGAGGCCTCGCTTTTGTCAAGTGTTTCAAGGGCGTCCTTGAAAGAGGCAAGGAGCTGGGGCGTCTTGAGCCGGTGCATGTCGTTGCCCAGGCGCTTGAAAGCCTGTGCCGTGGGGAGCGCGGCAAGGTAGAACAGAGGGTCGGGCCCTTGGCATCCCAGCAAGAAGGCATCGAAGTCGTCTTGCGTGTGGCCTATGCGCGCATGATGCTTGTCGCACAGGTCGCGGCCGAAGAAGTCATGAGTGATAAGGGATGGCATGCCTTTGCTCCTTGTCGGTTGGCGGATTGTCTTTCGATAGCGCTCGTGTGGACACCAGTATCATATACCTTATTCCGAAATACGGTGGTAACGGTGATTTGTTATAGTATGAAGATACTGCATGCGCCGCGGCAAATAGATGAGCAACACGCAAATTGTTTGCATTTCGGCAACGTGTTCAGGCGCGTTTCGTCATCGTTTTTACGCGTCCTTTCGCACGCGTGAGTGTTTGCGCGCTAACGTCGATGTATCATGCAGCATGTTTGAAACAGCAAATCGTATCAGGAAGAGGGCAATGGCGTTAATTGTTTGCAAATTTGGCGGCACCTCGGTTGCGTCCCCTGAGCGCATTCAAAAAGTCGCGAAGCGCTTGATAGCACGCAAGCAAGCGGGAAACGATGTGGTTGCCGTTGTTTCGGCAATGGGCAAAACAACGGACGAGCTGGTGGGGCTCGCGCATGCGCTCAATGAGAATCCCCCCACGCGCGAAATGGACCGCTTGCTTTCCACGGGCGAACAGGTTTCCATGTCGTTGTTGGCGATGGCCATCGAGGCGCGCGGTTATCAGGCCATGAGCTTTACGGGGCGCCAAGCGGGCATCGAAACCGACGGCAACCATGCGAAAGCAAAAATCGTCAAGGTGCATAGCGAGCGCATTATGGAGGCCATCGAAAGTGGAGCAATTCCTGTCGTGGCAGGTTTTCAGGGCATCGACCCCAATGGCGACATCACCACGTTGGGCCGCGGTGGTTCGGATACCACGGCGGTGGCAATAGCGTGGGGCATCAATGCCGATGTGTGCGAGATTTACTCCGACGTCGACGGCGTTTATACTGCCGACCCGCGTGTGTGCCCGCATGCGCGCAAGCTCGACGAGATTTCTTATGACGACATGCTTGAAATGTCGGCAGCAGGGTCGGGCGTTCTTCAGATGCGCGCCGTTGAGTTCGCGCGCAAGTTCAATGTTGTTATCCACTCTCGTTCTGCGTTTAGCGATGCCGAGGGAACTTACGTCAAGGAGGTAGCCGATATGATGGAGGAAGCCGTTGTCACGGGTATTGCCCATGACACGTCCGAGGTGAAAGTTACCATTCGTGGCGTACCTGATACGTCGGGCGTCGCGGCAAAGGTGTTCGGTGCTTTGGCTGGCAACATGGTGAACACCGACATGATTATTCAAAACATTTCAAGCGAAGGTGTCACCGACATTTCGTTTACGTGCTCAATTTCGGACTTGCCGCGCGCAAAAGAGACCCTTGACTGGGTTATTCCCGAAATTGGTGCCCGCGATGTTGAGGTTGACGAGGACATTGCCAAGGTGAGCTTGGTGGGCACGGGCATGAAGTCTTCCCCGGGTGTTGCGGCAAAAGCCTTCGCCACGCTGGGTGAGAACAACATCAACATCCATGCTATTTCGACGTCGCCCATTCGCTTGTCGGTTGTGGTAAATGGAGCACAGGCTGCCGAAGCAGTGCGCTGTCTGCACACTGCGTTCGGGCTTGATTCCGACGAGATCTTCGAAGAGAAGCAGCTTTCTGCAGAAGAAATTGCTGCGAAGATGAACAAGGGCCGTTAAAGGGCGCACCGCCAAACCGTGCTTACGTACTGGCAAATTGCGCTAATGTGCTAGTGAACTGCGTTTACGCGCTACAAAAACGAGAGCCGCGAAGAGGCCATCCTCCTCGCGGCTTTTTGTTTTGCGAGTCAAGTCCATGTACTTTAAATCGAGGCGTAATCAGGTCACAACTGGCAATTTGCGTCCAGAAGCGAAGCACGACGAGGTCACAACTGGCGTTTTGCGTCCCTGGCAGGCTGTAAGCGGGGCGCAAAAAAGAATCGCCACATAAGCGGCGATTCTTTTTTAAACGCATTTTTACTTTTGCCCAATTTGTAGCTTATCCAAGTTGGAGCTTACACAAATTGTAGCTTGCGCAAAACGTGGCGTGCGGAAACAGGCACTTGCGCAAACAGCTGCTTGCAGAAGTTGCAGCTTACGGAAGCAGCAACTTAGCGATTTGCACGGCGTTCAGTGCGGCACCCTTGCGAATTTGGTCGCCTACGCACCAGAAGTTCAGGCCGTTGGTAACCGTGGGATCCTTGCGCAGACGGCCAACGTACACATCGTTGGTGCCCTGCAGCAAGCCGGGCATCGGGTACACGTTGTTGGCCGGGTCGTCCATAACCGTGACGCCTTCAAAGGCCTCAAGGGCTGCACGTGCCTGCTCCACCGTGATGGGCTCTGCGAACTCAACGTTCACCGCTTCGGCGTGGCAGCGCAACGAGGGCACGCGCACGCAGGTGGGTGCAACGGCAATGTCGGCATGGAAGATCTTCTTGGTCTCAACAACCATCTTCCATTCCTCTTTGGTAAGGCCGTCGTCCATGAACACGTCAATGTGCGGAATGCAGTTGAACGCGATTTGATGGGCAAATGCCGATACGGTGAGCTCGTCACCGCGCTTGCCATCGAGGAACTCGCGTGTTTGGTCGTACAGCTCGGCCATAGCAGGAGCACCTGCGCCACTTGCCGCCTGGTAGGACGATACAACCACGCGCGTGATAGGCGACAGGTCGTTAAGCGCCTTCAGCGGCAGCGACATAATAATGGTAGTGCAGTTGGGGTTGGCAATTACGCCATTGTGCAGCTTCGCGTCCTCGGGGTTCACCTCGGGAACAACCAGCGGCACGTCCTCCTCCATGCGGAAAGCGCTGGAATTGTCGATCATCACGGCGCCAGCAGCAACAACGGCTTCGCGCATTGCCTTCGAAACGCCTGCACCTGCCGAGAACAAGGCGATATCTACGCCCTCAAAAGCTTCGGGCGTCATTTCCTGTACTACCAGTTTACCGGCGGGCACCTGTCCGCAACCGGCGAAGTCGATTTCCTTACCTGCAGAGCGCGCCGACGCCAGAGGGATAACCTTGCTGGCCGGGAAGTCGACGTCGTGCAGGACCTGCATGAATTCCTGGCCGACGGCGCCCGTTGCACCTGCTACGGCAACCACCGGGTTGGCAGGAATCTGTTTGGTAAAAGCCATGTTGCACCTCTTCCCGAGCTTTCGCTCGATTCGTTAATCGCGCGCCTATGCGCAACGCGCCCGCATAGCTTGCGGGTATGTTGGGGTTAAGGATACCGCCCGCTGCGCAAAAGTTTAAGGCGCAGATGACGAACGGAATTGCCGCGCGCGTGGGCGGTAGGGGTAACTGCCCACGCGTAATGCTTTTGAAACATTCGGCCTATTGGCCGTGCGTTTTTCGAACGTTTTCGCTTACAGCAGTCCTCGCTCATAGGGCTTATTGCACTGCGGTGCGCTTAACGAGCATTGTTTACGGCAAAGCGTGCAGATGCCCGTGTTGCTGGACGACGAGGTCCCGCTTGAGGGCTGTGCTGTGCTGCCGGAAGATGACGAGGAGCTGCTAGAGGACGGTGCAAAGCTGCTGCTTGAAGATGACGATTCTGCGCTTGAGCTGCTGGAGTTGCGCGCACCGCGCTCATGGCGCGTTCGGGTGGTTGGCGCCTCGGTCGATGAGGATGTGGCGCTGTTGGTGAACGCGGTTTGCGAAGTCTGGGTGGCCTGCCCGCTTTGCGATGCTTGCGTACCCTGTGTTGCCTGCGCGGCTTGTGCCGCGTAGGGAAGCGCTTCGTTCAAAGCGGCGACTCCCAGCGCCACGGCGCCAAGGGCGGCCATAGCGTTCACGCTGGTGCCAATGGCACGTCTGCGTGACGGGTCGTAGGGGATGCGAAACGAAGAGGCCAGCGATACCCAGTGGGTGGCCAGGTGCACCACTACCAGCGCGCATAAAGCATACGCGGCGGTTGAATGGATGCTCGCCCAAAGCGCATACGACCCAAGGGGGCACGTGAAACCAGCTGAAGCAAGAATGCCGCTGATCGCAATAGAGCTCACTGCCAGCACGACAGACGTAATTCCCAGCAGGCTTCCCATTACGGCCAGTACAATGGCGCGTTTGTTTAAATTGCCCGTTTGAGCATTGCGGGCGCATCCTTTAATCCAGGTCGCCGAAAGCGCTAGGTGGATGACCATGGTTGCGAAGAAGGCGAAGCCAATCACCTCGTGCAAGAATTCACCTGTGAACTGAATGAACATTTCCAGAATGAGCATAATTCCCAACAGCACGTCGATGACGGTGCGGATCGTTTTTCGTTTCATGAGATGCCTTTCTGTGGTGGCGTCAACGTGTTCGTATAAATTGCATTGCGGCATGCAAGTGGCAGTGCGCACCGCATATGGCAGTGCGGAGCAAAAGAGCTTATTGCAATGCGAGGTTTTGCATGTTGGCATTGTCGCGTGTAGTCCTGAAATCTTCCTTAAAGCGTTTTGCAGGTCGCGTTTCGGCAAACAGGTGCTGCACGCTGCTGCTTTGGAGCGGCCGTTAAACGGCGCTAGCAAAGGATGACGCAACCTGATACTGTGGGTATGCTGGTTGTCGATTGCGGCGTTCCTGCTGCGGGGAACGAGCGAAAAGTCAGATGCGCACAGGAGGGTTTATGGCTGCTGACACGAGTGATATTTCGCGCAATGCGTTTATGTTGAAGGGTGCCTTTGCGCGTCAGGGATACGATTGGTGGTGGCATTCGTTTACAGGCCATCATGCACTCACGGGCGACGCACGCACCTTTTTCATAGAGTTCTTTTGCTGCAACCCGGCGCTTGGTGGCGATGAGCCCGTGTTTGGCCAATTGCCCGAAAACGCAGCCGCCGGCGTGAAACCTAGTTATCTAATGGTGAAGTGCGGCTATTGGGGGCAAGACGCCAAGCAGTTGCATCGTTTCTTTGGGTGGAACAACGTGCAAGTAGGCGCTGGCGTTCCTTTCTGGATTGCCGCTGACGATTGCATTGCAACCGAAACCGATCTGGTGGGCAATGTGACGGTTGAAGCCGAGGACGTTGCGCGGCATCCCGAATGGATGTGCGATGCGGGAAGTATGCAGTTTGATTTGCGCGTCAACAAACGAATTGCGTACAACGTGGGTTTGGGCGCCAGCAAACCTTTGCGCGACGCCGAAGCTTTCGAGATGTTCTGGCACGCCGAAGGCATAAAATGCGAGTTCGCGGGCGATGTTTGGGCTGATGGCGAGCGCTATGTCGTGCGTCCCAAAGATTGTTACGGCTACGCTGACAAAAACTGGGGCGGCGACTTCACCAGCCCCTGGGTGTGGCTTTCTTCGTGCGACTTAATGAGCGAGAGAACGAATGCGCGGCTTTTGAACAGCGCATTTGAGGTTGGTGGCGGACGTCCAAAAGTGGGTCCTCTTGCGTTGTCGCGCAAGCTCTTGGGCTGCTTCAATTACGAGGGCAGAGTGTACGAGTTCAATTTCAGCAAGCCCTGGACGGGGAGCCAAACGCGCTTCGATTGCCGTGAGACCGAAACGCAGATAGTGTGGCACGTTGAGCAGGAAACGTTCGAGGCGCTGATGGTAACCGATATCGTGTGCCCGAAAGACGAGATGCTGTTGATCAATTACGAAGCTCCCACGGGTGCCAAGCGCCATAATCGTTTGTGGAACGGTGGCACGGGGCAGGGGACGGTGCGCCTGTACGAAAAAGTTGGCGCGACGCGCGTGCTGGTGGACACCGTGCACGCGAAAAGCGTTGGCTGTGAGTACGGCGAATACGATGCAGCGGGTCCCTATGGCGCGCAATAGCGTGCAGGTTTTCGCATAACGGATATCGGCAAACACGCTCAAGTGCGAACGTTTGCGGCTGCGTGCGGCTGTGTTGCTGAGTGAGCTTGTTGGGCGCCGTTGGCGCACCTGTCTCATTGAAATAATGCTATACTGTTGTACGGTACAACATTACTTCCTTGCAAGGAGTGCAAGATGGATGCCATGGTGACCGCGCGCATGCCCGAAGAAAAAAGCGAGCCGCAAATAAAATCATCAGTGAAGCCGGTAAGACGGCATCTGGATTTATCGGTGATTTATACGATTACATAATTGACGAGGGAAAACTCCCCGATTTATCGCGTTCGAAAAAGAGTGCTTCAAACACTCGCACGAAAGCGGAGCTCTATACAGAGTTCATTGCGGAAAGTGCGTTTGACATCCCCGAAAGCTATTGGCTTGACGACGAGGGGGCTGTCGTTTCGGATGACGATTTGCTCGTGCGCGCATTGGAGGACAAGTATGGATTTGCTTCTTGATACCAATGTGCTGCTCGACCATTTTGGAAACAGGTTAACTTTTGCGAAAGACGCCAATATGGTGTTGGCCATGGGCTTGTTCGGCGACGTGAGGCTGTGGGCGGTACCTCAATCGTTCAACGATATGTTTTACATTTTGCGCAAGGTTGTCGATTCGGCCTCGATTCAAAAGTCGTTTGAAAAGATTTATCGGTTTGTGAACGTTTGCACGATTGATTCTGCCGATATGAAGCTTGCAGCTGAGCGCGGGTGGAACGACATGGAGGACTGCTTTATTGCAATATGCGCCGAGAAAATAGGCGCGCGATATATCGTCACCCGTGATGCAAGCGGGTTTGCCTCCTCAAAAGTTGCTCCCATTGCCCCAGATAGATTGGTTGAACTCATGAAAAACGAACGTGGCATTTGCTACGATGAAGTTGGCCTTTAACCAGGCTGATGATGTTTTTCATCGCTTGATTTCGTAAGAAGGATGTATGCCTAAAAAAGTGCGCCTGGATCAATTGCTGGTGGAGCGTGGGCTTTTTGCCGACGCCGATGCTGCTTTGCGTGCGGTAATGGCGCATGAGGTGAAGGTGAACGACGTGTACGCAACCAGCGCTGCGCAAAAGGTTGCCGTTGACGTCGATGTGCAGGTAAAAGGCGGTATTCCGTACGTGTCGCGCGGTGGCTTTAAGCTGCGGGGGGCACTGGATGCGTTCGCGCAGTCGGTTGAGGGACTGCGCTGCATAGATATTGGTTCGTCAACCGGAGGTTTTACCGATTGCCTGTTGCAGGCGGGCGCGGCATCGGTGGCGTGCGTGGATGTGAACTACGGCCAGCTTGCCTGGAAGGTTCGTCAAGACCCGCGTACGACACTTTTCGTGCGCACGAACATTCGCACGGCTGATTCCGAATCATTGGGCGCACCGTTCGATGTGGCGGTAGCCGATTTAAGTTTCATTGGTCTGGCTTCGTTAGCTCCGGTGTTCGCGCGGTTGCTGAGTGCAGGCGGTGTGTTCATTGGCCTGGTGAAACCGCAGTTCGAATCGGCTCATGATGAGACCGAGGGTGGCGTGGTGGTTGACGAAGCGGTACGTCTGCGCACGGTTGATGAAGTGCGCGCTGCGCTCGATGCGGCAGGCTTTGAAGTAACCGGCGTGGTAGAGTCCTCCATTACCGGAGCCAAGGGGCACAATATCGAATATCTGGTGCGCGCGGTAAAGCGATAAGCGCGTCTTTTGCGATGCACGTGCGTTCCCTTGGAGCGAAGCGGTGCGCCTACAGCTCCTCGCCTTCGGCTGCGGAAGCGGCGCAACCGCTTTGCTCCAAGGGTTCTCCGTGGTCTGCAGAAGCGGATCGGCTCCCCTTTTCGAGGGTTTGCGGCATATAAGTCGCCTAAGCGAGTTCGAGCCGCGAATTTCGCTTGTTTCTTTTAAAGTATACTTGTAAAATATACTTGTTTAGTTTTCAAAACGGGGGGAGCACAATGCCTCAGCTATCGTTGTATATCGATGATTCCACAATGGACACGCTTCGGGCTTCGGCGCAAAGTGAAGGCGTTTCCATGTCTAAATATGCTGCAGGTCTTATTCGAAAACGTGCTCAATTTGGGGGCTGGCCAGATGGATACTGGGAGAGTGTCTACGGCGCCCTCGATGATGAAACCTATAATATTGAAGCTGATGACGATGTGATAGACGCATCTTTAGATGATGCTTGCGACTGGTTCGAGGCTTGCGATGTATCTCATTGATTCATGCGTGTGCATAGATCTTATGCGAGGAAAACTGCCAACGGTATACAAGATTATGCGGGAGTCGGATCCGCGTCTTTTCGCGGTTCCCGCAATCGTTGTTTCGGAGTTGTATTTCGGTATCGAAAAAAGCGCTAACCCCGCAAAAAACCTCCTGATAACAGAGCGCTTCCTGGCACCTTTTGCTGTCGTTCCGTTCGATGGCAACTGCGCAAAGGCTTACGGTGCTATTCGAAATCAGCTGCGTAAAGAAGGCCAGTTAATCGGTTTCAACGATTTGTTCATCGCTGCAACAGCAATAGCGCACCAAGCCTCGCTCGTCACCTCGAACGTGCGCGAGTTTAAGCGTATAAAAGGGCTTCGTGTGGAGGATTGGGCAGAATCAGATATCTGATCAAGGGCGGAACGCTTGTCCAGAGAAATCGCTTCGCACAAAAGCGTCGCACCGCATTTGCGGCCGAGCGATTATCTACCAAGGCGAACGCTGGACCGCTTCCGCAGCCGAAGGCGAGGAGCTGTAGGTACAGCGTTCGCTTTGGTAGAGACGAATTGAAGGTGGGCAGCTTAGTGCGCCGGCAGCACGGCTTGAGCCAACATGCGGCCCAGCACGATGCCCGCGAAGCAGGTGCCGAACGTCAGCAGAATGTTGATGCCCGCAACACCGTAGCTTCCGTGATCGATCATGTGAATGGTCTCAAGCCCGAAGGTTGAAAGCGTGGTAAAGCCTCCCAGCATTCCCACGGTGGTGAAATTCTTCCAGATGGCGGCGTCGGGCTTAAGGTCCCAGGTGAAAAACGCCGAAAGGAAGCCCATCGCAAAGCATCCCACGGTGTTAATGAAAAACGTTGCAACAGGGAAGGGGTACAGCGGGTTTCCCGTCGCAAAAAGATGCGCGAAGCCAATGCCCGTTAAATAGCGCAGCGAGGCGCCAATCGCTCCTCCAACGGCAACAGCTAAAAGATTGATCACAATAATTCGCCAGCTTACAAGTTCTAAACGATCGCATTGACCATAACGTGTTTGCGTCAATGCGCAAGACGGTATGCACCAAGGTGCTGTTCGGTGCCCCATTGTAATCCTGCGCACGCCATCACACGGCGCACGCAGGTGAAAGGCTTAATTCTTCAGAGAATTGAGCGGTGCGGGCATGCGGCCGCCGCGATGTGCGAACACCGTTCCCGCGTATTGGTTTACAGGCATAACGGGCGCGTAACCAAGCAATCCGCCGAAGTTCAAGCGGTCGCCCGGCTTCTTTCCGATAGCGGGGATAAGGCGAACCGCCGTGGTTTTGTTGTTGATCATACCAATGGCGCATTCGTCGGCGATGATGCCGAAAATGGTTTCGATTGGGGTGTCACCCGGAATGGCAATCATGTCCAAGCCCACCGAACATACGCAGGTCATAGCCTCAAGCTTTTCGAGTTGCAGCGCACCCATCTCGGCTGCGCGAATCATGCCGGCGTCCTCGGACACGGGGATGAATGCGCCAGAAAGGCCGCCAACCGACGACGATGCCATAACGCCGCCCTTCTTCACAGCGTCGTTGAGCATGGCCAGAGCTGCCGTGGTGCCTGGGCCTCCACAGGTTCCCACGCCAATTTCCTCCAAGATGTTGGCAACCGAGTCGCCTTCGGCGGGGGTGGGGGCCA
Source organism: Eggerthellaceae bacterium (assembly GCA_045545435.1). Classification (GTDB taxonomy): domain Bacteria; phylum Actinomycetota; class Coriobacteriia; order Coriobacteriales; family Eggerthellaceae; genus UMGS1502. The sequence goes on from JAZQAV010000039.1 coordinate 10,711, forward strand.
AGGAGAGGTCCAAAATGCCCTGCTGGTAGCCCAAACGACGCGAAGCTTCACGCGCCATCAGCTCGCCAGCGCGCGTAATCTTGAACGCCGTGGCCTTAATGGCCTCGGCCACGGTAGTAAGGTCGGCCGTTTTGGGAAGACCTGCCAGCACCGCGCGCACGACGCCCGGACCCGAAACGCCTACATTGATAACTTCGTCAGCCTCGCCTGAACCGTGGAACGCGCCTGCCATGAACGGGTTGTCTTCCACGGCGTTGCAGAAAACAACGAGTTTACCTGCGCCAATGCAATCGCGGTCAGCGGTGAGTTCGGCGGCTTTCTTAATGACGCCCGCCATTTTCAGGGCGGCATCCATGTTGATGCCCGCGCGCGTGGAACCCACGTTTACCGAAGCGCACACGATTTCGGTTTTGGCGAGCGCCTCGGGAATGGAGTCCATCAATTTGTTGTCGGCACGCGAGGTGCCCTTTTGCACCAGTGCGGAAAAACCGCCAACGAAATTGACGCCAACCTCCTGCGCGGCTTTATCCATGGCCTCTGCAACAGGGGAGAGGTCGTTTTCTTTTACGCTTGCGCACACTTCTGCGATAGGCGTGACCGAGATGCGCTTGTTCACGATGGGAATGCCAAACTCGCGCTCGAGCTGCTCGGCCGTGGGCACAAGCTTCTCGGCGGCGGTAGTGATGCGGTCGTATACGTTTTTCGCCACACCGGCAACGCTGTCGGTGGTGCACGAACGCAGGTTCAATCCCAAGGTGATGGTGCGGATGTCAAGGTTTTGCTCGGCCACCATTGCGGTGGTTTCGGCAACGTCAGCAGGGGTGATTTGCATTGCGGTTCCTTTGTGGTTGTTGCTTGTGGCGCTACTTCGGCTCAAGACGCACGCCGCAGTGCTCACAGCGTACCTAATTGCGTTTTGTCTGCGTGCGGCGTTTGCGGAAAACAGAGCAAAATCACGTCGAGCGACGCAACCGCGGCGTACGAGTTGTGCTGCTGCACATTTATGTTCGGGGGCGAAATCACCAATCCGCGCGTTGTGCGCTTCTGAAAATTTACGTCCGATGACGAACCCGTCGAATCGTAGGTCGTCCGCACGCGCAAACCCGAAGTGATTGGAGTCGATGCTCATAAGGTGGTTCGCGCAGATGGATGCTTTAAACCAGTTGTCTAAGCATTCAATTGCTACACCTTCGAAAGCAATTGAGATCGATGGCTTCGGGTAAATCATGCAGTTCGGCATTTTGTGGTTGTCTGGGTATTGCACGCTTGCTGCTGAGAGTTTGATGCAGCGTCTTAATAGTTTCCCTTTTTCGAATGTGCGTCCCTTGAACGGGGCTTTGCCGCTTCCGCAGCCGACGGCGAGGAGCGGTAGGCAAAGCGCCGTTCCAGTGACCACCAATCTCGCGGGCGGGGCGAGGAGTTGTAGGCGCAACATCTTGGCTTATAGGACAAAAAGTGTGTCTAATTTTGGGGTGTTGACGCAGGTCAGCACCCCTTTTTCAAGCCGTTAAATATGACCGACCAATTTAAACACTCGGACAAAAAGTGTGTCTGGTTGGCTGTTGTAATCCCAGGTAGATAGTGAAAAATTGAGCCGTTAAATCTGTCTTTCTGAGGAGATGCGGATGAAGACGGTTCTCTGC
>JAZQAV010000040.1:0-7191 GCA_045545435.1 Eggerthellaceae bacterium
ACCGCTTGGCCTCCGACTTCAATGATGGATCCGCTTTTCAACTTTACGGGCTCCCAGTTGGTAAAACATCCTGTTTGCTCGCACAGTAGCCCCGTAAGTGCGTCAACGGCTTTATCAGCGAAAAGCACTCTTTCGTTAATGTTGTTGTCGCTACTCATGCAAACCTCTGAGCTGCATGAATTGTTCAACTACCCGAGCAATCGCAATGCTCTCTTCAGGCAAGAGCTTCGCTGCGCGATCTTCGTCTTTATGTATCAAGTGAATAAAATTGCTTATCTCGTAGCGCAGTCCATCGCCTAAGTATTGGTATTCGAAATACTGGACGTCGGTGGGGTCTTCGCGATGGATCTCAAATTTGGTCGTAAGCCACCAAGGGGCTGGAACCAAAACGTAACCGGTGGTGCCGCTTATAAGCAGCTGACCTTCGCTTTTCACACCCAACCCTGCTTTGGCAAGCGCAGAAACCGTATCGCACTCAAATGAAACCTTGGTAAACACATCAAGGCCATTATCTCGCTTTTGCTGGTAAATTCTGCATTCCATTGTTTCAAGGGCCGAAGCGCCTATAAGCTTCACGATGGGAAGCAGGCTATAGGGCCCATATTCAAGAAACGCCCCACCAAACTGGGTATCGGTGGATTCGCGTGCCGTTGTATCACCGAGCCGCGTGAAAGCAGCCTCGATGTCGCGAACCTCTCCGATCGCACCATCATTAACAACAGAAATGAGCTCAGAAAAGCCAGGACAATATGCAGTTTTTAAAGCTTCCAGAAGGACCACATTCTTCTTGGCGGCGATATCGAACAGTTCTTGCGCTTGAGCTTGCGTAAATGCAAGGGGCTTTTCACACAGGACGTGTTTGCCCGCTTGAAGTGCGCTTTGAGCTTGATCAAAGTGATATTGGTGCGGTGAGGCGATATACACGGCATCCACTGCGTCCAAGAACTTCGTCCAGGAGCTATACGGCTGAGGAGCCACGCCGTCGTGCGTGAATACTTGTGAGGCAAAGCTTGTCGCATGCTCTTCATTTGGGTTGTAAACAGCCCTCACGTCGACCCCGCTTACCCAGGGCAATTCCATAACGAACCTCTGTGCTATGCGGCCCGTTCCCACAACCCCAAGACGTACGCGCGTATTTATGGAGTCACGCAGCTCAGAAGACGATACACCTTCGGTTCGCGGCAAATAAACCACTTGGCACAGCTCGTTCAAGTAATCGAATTGGCCAATCCAATCAGACCCGGCCACCAGAATGTCGATCCCGTATTTTTTTATGTCATCGGCCTTTTGGTTCGGATAGCTTTCGGGGATGATTTTATCGGCGTAACCGCTGTCATGAACCGATTGCATACGTGCTTCAAGCGATTGAACCGTGTTCAATTTGCCCCGTAGCTCGTCGAATCGGTTGGTCGTGACGCCAACAATGAGTTGATCACCTAACGCACGTGCTCTGCGCAATAAATTTTCATGCCCCTTATGAAAGAGGTCAAAAACGCCATAAGTTGCAACGAGTGTCATTTAAAACCCCCAGCTGACACATATGCAAAATGCCTCAATCCCCGTTCAATAACTCATTCTATCGATTATCGCTGAGTTTTTAACATATTGTTTGATATTTTCCGAATATATAGCTTTTATTCCCTCATTCCAAAACTAACGGATTAGCCAACATGAGCCTCGTGTAAATCTTTGCAATAGGCAAGGAACTGCTCTTTTCGTTCGTGGTAGCATGACAACAGCGCACAAATTCACGCGCTCCGTTTCCAAAACACACACAGAGAGGACTTTCATGGATTCCAACAAACGTCCCGAAGATATGCAACGCATAAACACGCCTGAGCTTGCCCAAGCGTTCATTGATCAACAGATTGAAGACATACGCAATCAAGTTGGCGATAACAAGGTTCTGTTGGCTCTTTCGGGCGGTGTTGACAGCTCGGTAGTTGCCGCTCTGCTTATCAAGGCAATTGGCAAACAGCTGGTTTGCGTACACGTTAATCACGGCCTTATGCGCAAGGGTGAGTCTGAGCAGGTTATTGATGTTTTCCAAAACCAGATGGATGCGAACCTCATCTTCATCGATGCAACTGACCGTTTTCTTGATCTGCTTGCTGGCGTTTCAGAGCCCGAGGCAAAGCGCCATATCATTGGTGAAGAGTTCATTAAAGTGTTCGCTGAAGAGGCCGCAAAGCTCGACGATATCAAGTTCTTGGGCCAGGGCACCATTTATCCCGACATCCTTGAATCTGAAGCTGGCGTCAAAGCGCACCACAATGTAGGCGGCCTTCCCGAAGATCTTGATTTCGAATTGGTAGAGCCCGTTAAGCTTTTGTTCAAGGACGAGGTTCGCGTTGTCGGCAAGCAACTTGGCCTGCCCGACAACATGGTGTATCGTCAGCCCTTCCCCGGTCCCGGCCTTGGCGTTCGCTGCCTGGGTGCCATCACGCGCGATCGTCTTGCAGCACTGCGCGAAGCAGATGCCATCGTCCGTGAGGAAATTGATGCTGCTGGATTGGATATCTGGCAATACTTCTGCGTGGTGCCCGATTTCCGCGCTACGGGCGTTCGCGACGACAAGCGCGCCTACGAGTGGCCGGCCATCATTCGTTGCATCAACACGGTAGACGTCATGACGGCAGAAGTTCCCGAGATTGACTGGGCCGTGCTTAAAAAGATTACTGCACGCATTCTTGCTGAAGTGCCCGGTATTTGCCGTGTATGCTACGATTTGTCACCCAAACCTATCGGAACTGTTGAATGGGAATAAAGCGACCGTCGCGCCATGAGAAAGCCTGAACCCGAATTCGATGCATCTGGATTTGTCCTTGTCACGGATGTCGTGCCAAGTGCATTGCTTGATATACGCTACTTCGGTACGTACAACTTCATAGGTGATCGCATTAACGGTTACGAGGAACCGGTTGCACTTTTAACCGCAGAAGCAGCTCGCGCCCTGAAAGCAGCTGCTTTGGAATTAAACGTGCTTGGGTATCGTCTGAAGATATTCGATGCCTATCGGCCAGCCCGCGCCGTTAAACACTTCGTTCTTTGGAACATCGAAGACGACGACCAGCGTATGAAACAGTACTTTTATCCCAACATCGATAAAACGGATGTGTTCACGCGTGGATACATAGCAGCGCATTCCAGCCACAGTCGCGGGAGCTGCGTCGATTTAACGCTGTTCGATATGTCAACAGGCACCGAAGTTGATATGGGAAGCCCCTTCGATCTCTTCGATGAAATATCGCATCCCAGCTATACCAACTTGACGAGCGATCAGCTTGAAAACAGAACGATATTAAAACGTGCGATGGAGCGCGCCGGTTTTGTACCCTATGAGTACGAGTGGTGGCACTTTACGCTTGCGGACGAACCATATCCCGACCGGTATTTCGATTTTCCGGTAAGTTCATCAAGCATTCGCGCATAAAGAAAGCGGCCCTTCGGGGCCGCTTTTCGTAGAAGCAACTTGCAAGCTGGATACTCGCTTCGTTGGGTTAAAGAAAAAAATGCATCCTTTAACTTGCTGCGTCAATCACGCGCCGCTAACGCATCCTCAACAAGCACTACCGGTGCAATGCCATCTTTCACCCGCGTAAGCGTAACGGGCAGCATTTCACCTTCGTGGATTCCCATGTTCTGCTCAGGTTCGACAAGAAGCGTTGCCCGAATAGCGCCATCCTGGATACCGATGAGTTTCATGGTGCCCTGCTCGTCGTGGAGCATGCGCTTTTTCGTCATAAGGCGAACGGTAACGATGTCTGGATGGTACAAATCACGCGCATGGTCGATTTCTTCCATCATGCGCAGTTGTTCCAGTTCGAAGGATGCAGGGTGCGCTTGCTCAACTTCGCTTATTTCTTCAGCAAATGTAACCAAAGAATCGTCGACAATTTGAGCGATGCCAAGATTTTTGTAATCGCCAAGATAGATTGATTTGGTGGCCCCATCAAAATCGTGCAGGACCTCAACTGCCCCTTCAACGATTCGCGCCGAACTCAACAAGCGCGCACAAAGGCCTGCATTTTCATCGATAAAGCCGTATGCTAAATAATCCGGCCACTCTTTGGGAGACGCCTCATCTTGTGCCGCCAAACTTATGCGAAGGCTTTTCAAGAGGATTACGCTGTTGGCAATCGTTCTGAACCCAGCATCTTCAACAGATTTAATGCGCCCCTCGACAGGTGTTTCCACAGTAAAAGGATTGCCTTCCGAAACAAAACCAAGCGGCGCTTTGCAACGATCCAGCCACCTCTGCGTCGCAACGGCTTCTATCACCTGCGGCTTGCAATTGCTCGTAAAGTCCTCGAGGCTCCTTTTCACATATTCGGACTCAATTTCGTACGAAACACCGGAAAACAAACGCCAATTTTCATCATCGGGCAGATGAAGCAACAGTATTTGCGTTTTACCGCGACATTCGCTTATATCGAGCACCTTGAAACGCGAACCAGGGCGCGCGACGAAAAGCCCCCACGAACGCACCTCGTCAGAAGACGACATGGTGCTGATATCGGTCATATGATTGGAAAGAATTGCAAAACGATGAGACGTGGGAATGCCGCCAATCAAGCCCGTAGCCTCGGTATAACCACGCTCGAAAATGATATCTCCCACCGCATATTGCGCTGCTTGCTCCTCGGTTAAATCGACATCGCGCACGAACAGTCTTAGACCTGCAAGCGTTTTGTCGAAAACACGTTGGAGGTAGAATTCCGGAATAGCATCTATGTTCAACTTGTTCATATGAAATCCAATTCGTTCATTGTGCAACACGGGCAATACCCGTCGATTATCGCATAACGCATCACTTCGCTATTGAGCAACAAGCAGAGTACACGATGCGCGCAAAGTACTCCTCGCCTATTCGGCAAAACTAAAAAGTATGCAATTGGGTATCGCCAGAAGCCTGTTGCTAGGCGTAAAACTGATAGCCGTTGCGCCCAGCATCCTTAACGCGGTACAACGCCTCGTCGGCAAGCTTGAACAATGCGGATGAATCTTTTGTTTCGTCGTTGAAGGCGATGCCGATGCTCAGCGTCATAGATGGCAATTCATCAGAATTGTCACGCATGGCTTTAGTGAGTCGCGCAACTTTTGCGTCTATGACGTATTTCAGATCGGGGGTCATATCGGTCATGATCACAGCGAACTCATCGCCACCCAAGCGGCAGGCATAATCCGACGATCTAAACGTTGACGACAAAGCCTGGGCAAGCTTTTGAAGGATTTTGTCTCCCATGTCGTGGCCGTACTCGTCGTTGACGTCTTTGAAGTGATCGGCGTCAACGATAAGCAGCGCAATATCATCTTCTTGATAAGCCGACAACAGTCGATCGAATGCTGCGCGATTGTACAAACCTGTTAAATGGTCATGCTCAGCGCGCTTCTTGAGGTCGTCGTTGTACTTCAGGTTGGCTGCATAAAGCGTGTTGTACTCATTCGCCATAATGCGCAACTCTTTGGCACCCGTTAAGGGAACCAGCTTGTTTTTGCTCATGTTGGCAATGTAGGCACGTATGGGGCGCAATATCAGCACCGAAATGCCTATGATCACAATTACAAACATAGCAAGCGAAACCCAGGTGAGCAATTGCTGGATATCAAGGAGCCTATCGAGCTCTTTTGAGCTGACAACCTGCTCATTTTTAAGATCGGCTATCAAGCTGTTCTTGCAAAGGGAGACGTCATTTTCAATTAAGTCGACGTAAGCCTGGTAGTCGTCGCCAAACACCATGCTGAGCGCTTTTGAGTTCATTTCCTCAACGGAAAGCCGCGCATCTTCTTCCGTTAGGACAATTTCGCTGAGCTCTTGCTCTCCCAAATGAGGCTGCATATGTGCCGCTGTGAGAATCAGTTTGGCAGCGTACAGCTCAACGTGCATCAGGTCATTGGAATGCTTTCGCGACAGCTCAAGATAGCTATGGGCTTCTTTTGCTCCGGCGTAGCTGTCAAGAACTTCCACTGCCCTATCGCGTCGTTTTGTTTCGTTTGCCTCGGTAAAATAGTTGTCGAGGTACTTTATATCGTGCGTGATAACGAATTGTCGAATCTGAGCGGTAAGGTAATTCGACCCTTCCTTCATCTCATTTGCCGCTGTTTCGCAAACAATGAAGCTATCAGCGGCATCAGACAACTTGTTATACGTGGCATCGGTTCGTTGTAAACCGAACAATACCAAAAAGGCTACAGCAACGATAGCGATTGTCGCTATTGCGCTCGCGAGTTGGATAGACACGCCACCTACAGCGGCATTCCTCCAATTATTCTGATCGCTTTCGGTATGCTCTTGCGCCTGCATATAAGAAAACTCGCTACATGAGGCCTTCTTGCGCAAGGCGACGCTCAAGCGCCTCATCATGAATGCAGAATTGCATTGCGGTTTCAGCGGTAATACGTCCTTCCTTTGCAAGCGCAAACAAACTCTGATCCATCGTGCGCATTCCAGCGGCGCCATTAGCCGCAATAACAGAATCGATCTGGTACGTTTTCTCTTCGCGGATAAGGTTTCGAATGGCAGGATTTGAAATCATGATTTCAAATGCCGGAGCGAGCTTTCCGTCAACCGTTGGCACCAGCTGCTGGCATACGATGGCCTGAAGCACCAGTGAAAGCTGAATGCGAATCTGGCGCTGTTGGTGAGCCGGGAAGGTATCAACGATGCGATCAATGGTGCCTGAAGCGCTGGTGGTATGCAAGGTACTGAAAAGAAGCTGCGCCATCTCCGCTGCAGTCATAGCCGTTGAAACGGTTTCCGCATCGCGCATTTCGCCAAGCAGAATAACGTCAGGAGCTTCTCGGAGGGCAGACCTTAAGGCTTCCGCAAATGTTGCAACATCAGTGGGAATCTCGCGTTGCGTCACAATGCAGCTCCCGTGACGGTGGACGTATTCAATGGGGTCTTCCATAGTGATAATATGCCCCGAACGTTCGTGATTCATTCGGTCTACCAGGCACGTAAGCGTTGTGGTTTTTCCTGAACCAGCTGGACCGGTCACCAAAACAAGGCCTTTTTTCAGCTTGCTCAAACGAAGCACATCATCAGGTATTCCGTATTCGTCGGGATCTGGCAAACCAAAAGGAATAATGCGAACAACGGCCGACAGCGATCCGCGCTGACGGAACACGTTCGCACGGAAACGTCCAACGCCGCCAATGGCAAAAGAAAAGTCTTCGTCATGATTGACA
>JAZQAV010000041.1:0-7652 GCA_045545435.1 Eggerthellaceae bacterium
CCCCTACGAAATACCCAATATGGATTTGGTTGTGGACGCGCTTGAAGAAGCGGTGCGCGCCCGCAAAAGCATTGTGGTGTTTGGCGACTTCGATGTGGACGGAATTTCCGCAACAGCCGTGCTCACGCGTGGATTGCGCGCGTTGGGCGCGCTTGCAACGCCCTTCATACCGCGTCGTTTTGAAGACGGCTATGGTCTGTCGTTGAGCGCCTTCGAACGCGTTAAAGAATTCTCTCCCGACCTCATTGTTAACACCGACTGCGGTATTGCGGGCAAATTCGAAATTGAGCAAATTGTGGCGCAGGGCGTTGACGTGGTGGTAACCGATCATCATGAGCCGGCCGATTTGGTGCCGCAGGGCATACCGGTAACCGATCCCAAAATGGGGGACAACCTGCCCAGTGCGGTTTTGGCGGGTGTGGGCGTTGCGCTTAAAGTGGTGCAAGCTTTGGGAGCGCGCTTCGGTTTCCCTCATTTGTGGCGCTCGTATACCGATTTGGCAACGCTGGGCACGGTGGCCGACCTCATGCCCATGGTGGGCGAAAACCGCGCATTGGTTTCGGACGGTTTGGAGCGCATAAACCACAATCCGCGCCCCTGCATCGCCGCGCTTTTGGGACGCGCTGGCGCCTCGGGCAAACCGGTCACGGCCACGAACATGAGCTTTTCGCTGGTACCGCGCTTAAATGCTGCGGGGCGCATGGGCGATGCCCAAACAGCGTTGGATTTGCTGATGACCGACGATTTCGAAACAGCGTGTCAGCTGGCGGCGGCACTTGAGGACATCAACGACAGGCGGCGCACCATCGAGGCCGAGCTTTCCGAATTCGCCCGCGAAAAGGCCGCAGAGGTTTACCATGGTCAGCGTGCCTTGGTTGTTGCAGGCGAAGGCTGGCACGAGGGGGTTAAGGGCATCGTTGCCTCGCGCCTCGTGCACGCCTACGGAGTGCCCTGTTTGCTGTTTACCATCGATGGCGATGAAGCGCACGGCAGCGGACGCACCATCGGCCAGGTTAACCTGTTTGAGGCGGTGGCCAGCACCGAAGACTTGCTGACGCGCTACGGTGGACATGAGGCCGCGGTTGGCATCACGTTGCCGGCCAGCAATTTGGACGCCTTTGCCAAGCGCTTGTGCGATTACATGGACCAGCTTCCCGACGACGCCTTCCATCCGCTTATTGAGGTGGATGCTACGGTAAGCCTGGAAGAGCTCACCATAGAGAACGTCGAAAAGCTTGAGATGCTTGCACCATTCGGCCAGGAGAACAAGGTGCCCTGTTTGCTTGCGCGCGATGTAACCGTGGTAAACGGCCGGGCGGTGGGCGCCGAAAAGAACCATTTCTCGTGCACGCTCTCTGATGGCACCAATCGCGTTGCGGGCATCATGTTCCATTGCAACGACATCGAAATGCTCATGAGCAATACGAGCGTTGTTAATGCGGCGTTCGAGGCGCAAGTTGACGAATGGCGCGGGAGGCGCTCTGTTAAAGCGATGCTTCGCTCGCTCGCTCCCTCCACCATGTGCGCGGCGCTGCAGGCAACGCTCGATCCCACGAACACCAGCTTCGTCAGCAGCTTGTTTGCCGCCGACGATGACGCATTTCTTAAACCCGCCTCTGAAACCGCCGCGGACGTGGAATCGTTCGAAGCGGACAGGATTGCCAACCGTGCGCTGTGGTCCCAGCGCGCGCAAGACGACCCTGCGGCGCTTGAAGAGGCCGTTGTTTCGGCGTTGATAGGCGACAGCGTTTTGCACAATTCGCAGAAGGAATCGCTTGCTCACCTGCGCAACGGCGAATCGCTGCTCACGGTAATGGCCACAGGTCGCGGCAAATCGCTTATTTTCTATGTGCACGCGGCCGTAGTTGCCCTGCGCGATCGCAAGGTGAGCATTTTTGTGTATCCGCTGCGGGCACTCGTTTCCGACCAGGCTTTCCATCTGAATACCGCCTTTGCGCGTTTTGGCTTGTCCGTGGAAACGCTGTGCGGCGAAACCGTGCGCGAAGAGCGCGAGCGCATCTACCGCTCGCTTGATGAGGGGACAACCGACATTCTGCTTACCACTCCGGAGTTCCTTGCCTTCCATGCTCAGCGCATAGCTCAACATGCGAATGTGGGATTTGCCGTTATCGACGAGGCGCACCACGTCATCCAGGCAAGCGACGGCTCCCGCGAGGCCTATGGCAAACTGGGCCAATCGCTCGTGCAATTTGGTTCGCCTACCGTGCTGGCGCTTACGGCAACGGCCAACGGCGAGGTTGCGCGCCGCATTATGGACGAGCTGCCCATTACGGCGGCGGTTTTTGACGTTACCGCTCGACCCAACTTGGACATTGACGATCGCCGTGGAATAAAAGCGCGCGAGGATTATCTGGCTAAACTGGTGGCCACGGGCGAGAAAACGGTTGTGTACGTGAGCACGCGCGAGCAATCGGTGGCCGTGGCGCGCATGCTGCGTGCGCGCGTTCCGCAGTTGGCCCTGATGATTGGCTTTTACAACGGGGCGCTCGATCGTGAGGAGCGTGCCCGCATTGAAGAACTTTTCCGCACGGGGGCGCTTACCACGTTGGTAACCACGGCCGCGTTTGGCGAAGGCGTTAATATTCCCGACATCAGGCACGTTGCGTTGTACGGCATGCCGCTGAATGAAATCGAATTCAATCAGATGAGCGGGCGTGCGGGTCGTGACGGCGACCAAGCGTTCGTCCATTTGCTGTACGGCCGCGATGATGCCGCCTTCAACGAACGCTTCCTGGCGGGCTTAACTCCCGATAGGGATGTTTTGGCAAACGTGTACCGTTATTTGCGCACGCGCCAGAGCGCCATGGGGCACGGGTATTTCATTTTGAACATCGTGCAGGCTGCGCATGAAATAGCCCCTGATGAAACCCTGCGTCCCGAAGGAGTGAGCTGCGCGTTGTTGGTATTTCGCGAGCTGGGGCTTATCGATGTCCACGCTTCGGCGCTCGACCGCGAGGCACCGCGCATGGTTATGGTTCGCACCGACCACGAGAAGGTGGATTTGGCCGACAGCGTTCGCTACCGCGAGGGCATGAGCGTGCGCGATCTGTTTGGCACCTACAAGCAGCGTGCATTGTGCGAAAGCGCAAGCGCGTTGCGCGATCGTATTACCAGGCCTATTGTTCCCCCGTGTGCGGCAGCCTCCAAGGCGGCCTTGGACTACACGTGCATCGAAACAGAAGACGAGGACGACTTCTAGGCTTACGGCGCATGGCTCCATTGATTTCTGTTTGCGCGTGCAAAACATACTCACACGCACGTAGATGCCGTACTGAGATATAATTAAAGATTACGGGCCGCACCTCGTATGCAGTCCCTAAAAACATGTTTGTACCCTTGATGATTCTGAAACATAACAGAGGAGGCATGCGACATGGCCAAGAGCGCAAACGAAACCGCTATCGCATCCGCCGGCAATGGTCGTGTGGCGAGCTTTAAGGCGAACAATGCCAAAGGCTCTTCCCTGGAAAACGATTATCTGAGCAGCACCGATTACAAAGTTGGTGGCGATAGGCGCGACTACGGTGAGGCGCCGGAAGAGCGATTTGCCCTTTTGCAAGATATGGCGAGCGCTTACTTGAGCGAAGAGGAAGAAGAGGAGCTCGAAAAAGCGTTCATTTTTGCCGCTGGTGCCCATCGCGGACAGAAGCGCAAAAGCGGCGAGCCGTTCATCGCGCATCCCATCGAGGTGGCTATCATCCTGGCCGACCTGCGTATGGACCTCGAAACTCTCGAAGCTGCATTGCTCCATGACACTATTGAGGACACCAAGGTCACCGAGAAGGAAGTTATCGAGCGTTTCGGCGAGAACGTCGCTCGACTGGTTGAGGGCGTCACGAAGATTTCCCGCATCGAGGTTGAGAGCCTCTCCGACGAACAGGCGGCAACCATCCGCAAGATGTTCGTTGCGATGAACCAAGACATTCGCGTTGTTGTCATTAAGCTGGCCGACCGCTTGCACAACATGCGCACGTTGGGGTCGTTGCGCGAAGATCGCCGCATCTTCAAAGCGCGCGAGACGCTTGAAATTTATGCGCCCATCGCTCATCGCTTGGGCATCAACTCGATTAAATGGGAGCTTGAAGACCTCTCGTTCTTCTACCTTGAACCGTCGAAGTACCGCATGGTCAGCCGCATGGTTAAGGAGAGCCGCGAAGAGCGCGAACGCTACCTCGAGCAAATTGTCCAAATACTGCGCGACGAGATGGAGAAGGTGGGTATTGAGGCGCAGGTCATGGGCCGTCCAAAGCACCTGTACTCCATCTACCAAAAGATGACCAAGCGCGATAAGGACTTTTCCGAGATCTTCGACCTTATCGCCGTTCGCCTTATTGTTGAATCGGTAAGCGATTGCTATTCGGTTCTGGGCGCCGTCCACTCGTTGTGGCATCCGATGCCCGGCCGCTTCAAAGACTACATCGCCATGCCGAAGAACAACATGTACCAAAGCTTGCACACCACCGTCATCGGTCCGTCGGGTCGTCCGCTTGAGGTGCAGATACGTACCGTAGAGATGCACCAACGCAGTGAGTTCGGCGTTGCGGCGCACTGGCTGTACAAGGAAAAAGGCGGCAAGCAAGGTAAAGATATCGAGTTCGACCGGCAGTTGGCGTGGTTGCGCCAGATGGTTGACTGGCAAGACGACACGCAGGATTCGCGCGAGTTCCTGAAGGATCTTAAGGTTGACCTCGATCCCGATGAGGTGTTCGTGTTCACGCCCAAGGGCGAGGTTAAAAGCCTGCGCGCTGGCTCGACGCCTGTCGACTTTGCCTACTCCATCCATACCGAGGTTGGCAATCACTGCGTGGGCTCGAAGGTTAACGGCAAAATTGTTCCGCTTACGTACGAGCTGCAGTTGGGCGATCGCGTTGAGGTGCTCACCCAAAAAAGCGCCACACCCTCGCGTGGCTGGCTGAACTTCGTTAAAACGCCGTCGGCGCGCACGAAGATTCGCAACTACTTCGCCAAAATCAACCGCGGCGACGACCTGCAGGTTGGCCACGATAAGCTTATTCGCGAGATGCGCAAGCACGGCATGGGACTTTCGAGCGCTCAGTCGATGCGCGCCATTCGCACGGCGGCCGAGAACTTGGGCTACAAAGACAGCGACGACATGGTTGTGGCCATCGGCACGGGCAAGGAAAGTGCTCAGCACGTTGCAAACCGAATTTTGAAGCTGGTGGTTGACCGCGGCACCAAAGAAGCCGAGCTGCCGGGCATTGGCTCGTCGGCAACGTCAACGGGCAAAATGCCGCCCATGCTCACCAGCGTGAAGCGCCCCAAGCGCCACGAGACGCATTCGTCAACGGGTGTGGTGGTAAAGGGCCTCGACGATGTTTTGGTTCGCCTGTCGCGCTGCTGTAACCCGGTGCCCGGCGACAAAATTCTGGGCTTTGTAACGCGCGGCCGCGGCGTTTCGGTGCATCGCGCCGATTGCCCGAATGCCAAGGATCTCATGCGCGAACCCGAGCGCATCATCGACGTGGAATGGGAGAAAGACCCCAGCGTTTCCACTTCGTACAAAATTGACCTGCATGTTGAGGCGCTGGATCGCATGAACCTGCTGCGCGACGTGGTGGCGGTTTTGTCGGAAGAGGGCGTCAACGTGCTGAATTCGTCAAGCACCACCCAACGCGATGGCGTGGTTACCATGCACTTCCTGTTCCAGGTGTCCGATGTGGCCCATGTTGACGATATCATCATGGGCTTGTACGGCGTCGATGACGTGTTTGAGGCGCGCCGCATGTACCCAGGTGAAAGCGTGGGCAAGAAGGGCTAAGCCGCTTTATTTCTTCGTCATGCAAGGAGAGCTATGTTCGATCAAGAAAGTGTGTACCAGGTTGAAGGGGGTTGCCTTCCCTTTGAGTTTTTGGTCATGGGCCCCATCGAAAACAATGTGTACCTTATAACGTGCCCCGATGGCGTGATGGTGGTTGACCCCACGTGCGAGCCTGAACGCATTCTGCAGGCGCTTGGCGGGCGTAAGGTGTGCGCTATCGTGCTCACGCACAAGCACTGGGATCACGTGGGCGCTGCGGCGGCATTGCGCGAAGCGACGGGTGCCCCGGTTGTGGCCTCTGCGCTGGATGCTGAATATATTACGGGCGCTGTTGCGATGCCCTTGGAAAACCATCCCATCGAACCGTGCACGGTGGACGTTACGGTTGAGGGCGGGGAAGAGCTTGAACTGGGCGGCGTTACCTGGAACGTGATTGCAACGCCGGGTCACACGCCCGGAAGCATCTGCTTGTTCGCCAATGCGGAAGCAGGAACCGTTGTGGGGGGTGCTCCTGTGTTGGTGGCGGGGGACACGCTGTTCTTTGGTTCCATCGGGCGCACCGATTTTCCTGGTGGCAGCATGGATGACATGCGCAAATCGCTGGCAAAGCTCGCGCAGCTTCCGGACGACACCATTGTGCTTCCGGGGCACAACGCTTTGACCACCATCAAGGATGAGCGCCGTCGTGTGTTCGCACGGTTTTTGCCGGCCGATCCGCAGTTGCGGTTGTAGCAGTGAGCAGAAGCGGAGCTCTGGGCAGCTAGGCGGCGGGTTGCACACCAGGGGTGTACGTTGCAAGCTCGGCGATGCCACGTGGCGGTAGAACGCGTTGCGAGCTTGACGGTGCCTTTTGGCGCTTAAGCGCACGTTGCGGCGCATCGGGTTTTCCAACACAACGCCATCATTCTTTGCACGCAGCTCCGTTTCTTCTTTCATTTGCTGCATATTGATATAGAATCGAATTATCCCGATTAAGGAGGTTCACGTGGCAAAAAAGAACAAGTTCGATTACTTCGACGCGTTCGAAAAGCAAACGAAGATCGCATGCCAAGAGGCAGAGATCCTCATGGAGGTTGTCGAGAACTTCAAGGGGGCCGATGCGCTTGAGCCTTATCTTCAGCGCGCCCATGAAATCGAGCATCAAGGTGACCTTATCGACCATGACGTGTTCCAGAACGTCGCAGTAGACTTCATTACGCCAATCGAGCGCGGCGATATTCTTGAGTTGTCGCAGCGCCTTGACGACATCGTTGATGGTATCGAGGACGTTATCCAGTGCTTCTACATGTACGATATTCGCTTCATGCATGAAGCTTCGCGTGAGTTTGCCAAAATTATCCGCAAATCCACTAAGGCACTGGACAAGGCCATGCAGGACTTCCGCAACTTCAAAAAATCCAAGAAGCTGCGTGAGCTTACCAACGAAGTTAACACGCTCGAGGAGCAGGGCGACCGCCTGTACATGCTTGCTACGCGCTGCTTGTATCAAAGCCCCGATGACCCCATTGAGGTTGCCGTGTGGGCCAACCTGTTTGACCGCATGGAGCGTTGCTGTGACGCCTGCGAGTCCGTCGCCGACGTTATGGGCACGGTTGTGCTGAAGAACATGTAGTTTCAGCCAAAAATTGAATAATGCACCAAACGTGAAATCGGCCCCGTAAGGGGCCGATTTTGCTGGTGGGAGCGTTTTGGTTTAAGGGTTCGCCTTGTTAGGGATATAGGACAAAAAGTGTGTCTCTGAGCTAATCCAACCAGAACGGATACGGGTCCTTGTGGTGGAGTTCCTCCCACACCACCCGGTCTCCCCACTCCGTCCCTCCGTCGTCTCGTTTAGGCTGCACCGAATAGGCCC
>JAZQAV010000042.1:0-7356 GCA_045545435.1 Eggerthellaceae bacterium
ACATGGCTACGATCCGACTTAGCCTCGATCTCGTGGATGAACAAACCGCTACGCAATTTGGGTTCGAACCACGTCGATTTGGGCGGCATAAGCAGGCCGGCATCCGCCACGGCGAACAGTTCGGCAATAGAGGTGGGGTACAGGGCAAAGGCGCACACACTGTCGGTGTTGCAGCGGCGCTCCAGTTCGGCTAAGCCGCGAATACCGCCAACAAAATCGATGCGCTGGTCGGTTTTGGGGTCGTGGATGCCCAATACGGGCTCAAGCAGGCCTTCCTGCAAAATTGAAACGTCAAGCCCTTTGACCGGGTCGTCGTTTTTCAGTGCAGCAGGAATATCCACGCGATACCAGGTGCCATCAAGGAGCATGGCCATGGTGCCTTTTTCTTGCGGGCGCGCTGCTTCGGCATTGCCCGCAGGGCCAATTTCGGACACGGTGAAGCGTGCCTTAACTTCGGCAAGGAAGTCGGCGGCTGAAAGATCGTTCAGGCTCTTAAGGACACGGTTGTAGTCGAAGATACGCAGCTCGCTATCGGCGAACAGCACGCACAAATAGTAGTTAAACTCATCTTCGCCGGTGTAGGCGGGGTTCTCTGCGCGCAATTGCTGGGCAACGCGCATGGCGGCGGCGTTGCGATGGTGGCCATCGGCAATGTAAATGCTGTCCATGCTGGCAAACGCGTCGCGCACGGAATCGATGAGTGCGGGATCGTTAAGCGCGAAGCCGCGATGGCGAATGCCATCATCTCCGGTGAAGTCGAACAACGGAGCGCTTTCTTTTGCCTCGGCGCACGCTTGAGCGATGGTTTCGTCGTAATGGTACGCAAGGAAAATGGGGCCTGTTTGCGCGGCGCACGCGCGCACATGGCGAACGCGTCCTTCCTCCTTGTCGGAGCGGGTGTTCTCGTGCTTTTTGATGATGCCGTTCAGGTAGTCGTCAACGGCGGCGCAGGCCACTACGCCCGTTTGCACGCGTCCGTTCATCGTGAGTTCGTACACGTAGAACTGCGGAGCTGCATCGCGGACAAATGTGCCGTTTTCAATGGCGGCGTGCAGTAGTTCGCCCGCTTTTGCGAAGGTCTTCTCGTCGGACACATTGTCGCCCACTGGGAAGTTTACCTGCGGTTGGTCGATTGCCAAGAAGGAGTCAGGGTTGTTTTGCACCACCACGCGCGACTCTTCGATGCTGTACACATCGTAGGGGAGCGCCGCTACGAGTTGGGTTTTTTCGGGTGCGGGTCGTAAAGCCTTAAACGGACGGATGTCTGCCATGACGAGCTTCCTTTAAACAGTGCGGTTTGTTTGATGGGGCTATTGTACTCGCCTTGACGGTAACGCGTTATCGAGAGCCTTGTATGTGGCGTTCATGTGGGCACACGCGGCGTTGCGGTTCAATTTGGCCGTTCGTTCGTTTCAATTGTGCTAACAAGGCCATTTTCAATCGTAAGCGCGCGCAAACTTGATAACATTGCAACGTTAAACACTGGAGAGATGTCCAACTTTTTTGAAAGTAGGTGCCTATGTCGCTGAGAACTTCCGACCCTAACAAAAAAGCCGATGGTCGTACGACCATGGACTTGGGGGCAGTCCTTCCCAAGACGGCCGAGGTAAAAGATGGCCACCTGTTCATTGGTGGCGTTGATATGGTGGAACTTGCCCATGAGCAGGGCACGGCTTTGTACGTGTTCGATGAGGCCGATTTGCGCGATCGCATGGAGCGCTACCGCGAGGCCTTCCATGCGGCCTATCCCAATTCGGATGCCCTGTATGCGAGCAAGGCCTTTTTGAACAAAGAGGTGCTGCGCATTGCGGCAGAAGAGGGGATGTGTCTTGATGTGTCCGGCGGCGGTGAGCTTGCCTGCGCGCAGGCTGTTGGTTTCCCGCTCGACCGCGTGTTCGTGCATGGCAACAACAAAACGCCTGCCGAACTGCGTGAGGCAATTTCCGCGGGCGTGGGACACATTGTCGTTGACAGCCGCATCGAGCTTGCCCGCATTTCCGAAATCGCTGGCGAATTGGGAGTTCAGCAGCACATTCTTATGCGTCTGACGCCCGGCGTGGAAGCCGACACGCACGAGTACATCAAAACGGGTTGCGAAGACTCGAAGTTCGGTTTCACCATGCTCAACGATTTCGCTTTCAACTGCGTTGCCGACGTGCTTGCCGCGCCTAATGTTGTGCTCGATGGTTTCCACTGCCATATTGGCTCGCAAATTTTCGCACTCCACTCGTTCCGCGAAGCGGTAGAGGTAATGGTGCGCTTCATTGCGCGCGTTAAGGAAACCTACGGTTTTGAGACGCAAATTCTGGACTTGGGCGGTGGCCTGGGCATTGCGTATTTGGCCGAGCATCAGCCTTCAAGCATCGAGCAATTCGCCGAAAACACCACTAGCGCGGTTATTGAGTTTTGCGAGCAGTACGGCGTTAAGCAGCCGCGCTTGTTGGTTGAACCCGGCCGCAGCCTGGTTGCCAATGCGGGCGTCACTTTGTATACCGTGGGCATTCTTAAAACGCTGCCCAACATTCGCAAATTCGTCGCCATCGACGGCGGTATGTCCGACAACATTCGCACGGCGCTCTACGAAGCCGATTACGAAGCGGTTATCGCCAACAAGGCTGACCAGCCGCGCACCGAAATTGTCACGCTGTGCGGCAAGCACTGCGAAAGCGGAGACGCGGTTGTCATCGACGGCTCAATTCAGCATCCCGAATTGGGCGACATCGTATGCGTGTTTGCAACGGGTGCGTATTGCTACACCATGGCGTCTTCCTACAACGGTCAGCCGCGTCCGGCAATCGTGTTCGTGAAGGATGGTCAGGCGCGCGTTGTTACGCGTCGTGAAACCTACGCGGACCTTATGGCGCGCGACCTGTAGATTTCGCACGCCAGGCGCATGGTGCATGCTATTGTGCGGTGCGCAGTATATACTTACGTGAATCGCGCCGTGTGCAATTCGAACGCGCGATGCACGTAAAACGCGCCACGCGATTTGCAGTTCGCGAGGTGCAACGTATGAGGCAGATTACTAATTCCACGGTTTAGTGGACCGATAGAACAAAACGGGAACCAACTTGGAGGGAACAACCATGGCGGTAAAAATCGGTTTGGTAGGAACGGGCACCGTTGGCGGTGGATGCCTTGAGATCTTGAGGAACCATCGCGAAGATTTTAAACGTCAACTGGGTGTTGATGTTGAGCTCGCACGCGTGTGCTCACGTGAGCCTGAGATTGCGGCGGCATATGGCGTGAGTGATATCTTCACGCTCGATTTCATGGACATTATCAACGATCCCCAGATCGACCTGGTTATCGAGCTTATTGGCGGTACGGGCGTTGCTTACAAAGTGGTTTCCGAGGCGCTGAAGGCAGGTAAGCACGTGGTAACGGCCAACAAGGCGCTCATGGCGTCGGTTGGCGAAGAGCTTATTGCTCTTGCCGACGAAAAGGGCGTTGAGCTTGCTTATGAGGCAAGCGTTGGCGGCGGCAATCCTATTATTGGGCCGCTGAAGAACTCGCTCATTGCCAATGGCATTACTTCGGTGATGGGCATTGTGAACGGCACCACCAACTACATGCTCACGCGCATGGATGAGGATGGCCTCGATTACGACACCGCGCTTGCCGAAGCGCAGGCAGCGGGCTATGCAGAAGCCGATCCGTCGGCGGACGTGGACGGCCTTGACGCTGCGGCGAAAATTGCCATTCTTGCCACGCTCGCGTTCCATTCGCGTGTGACCATCGACGATGTGTACACCGAGGGCATTCGCAGCATTACCCCCATCGACCTTGAGGCGGCGCGCGATATGGGCTATTGCGTGAAGCTTCTGGCTTTGGCTCATCGCAGCGATGCGGGCGTTGACGTGCGCGTGCATCCCACGATGATTCCGCTCGACCACCAGCTGGCAAAAGTCAACGGTGTCTATAACGCCATTTACGTGACCGGCGATGCGGTGGGCGACACCATGTTCTTCGGCGCTGGTGCGGGTTCCGGCCCGGCTGCAAGCGCGGTTATGGGCGATGTGCTTGAAGTGGCACGCCGCATTGCTTTCGGCGTTAAGCCTATTTCGGGTGATACGTGCACCGATGAATTGCCGCTTGTTTCCATGAACGACCTGATGACCAAATACTATATCCGCTTTAACGCGGTTGATCGCTCTGGCGTTCTTGCGGCCATGGCGGGCGTGTTTGCCAAACACGGTGTTTCCGTACGCTCGGTCATCCAGCGCGGCGAGGGCAAAGGTTCGTCGGTGGATTTGGTGTACATTACGCACACGGCGTGCGAACACGATATCCAACAGGTCGTGAAGGAAATCGGCGAGCTCGAGAACGTGCTGCTGAAAGAGCCTTCCATCATTCGCGTCGAGGCGTAGAACGTGAGCGATTCGCGCGAAATGACCGGCAATAACGAAGATCAAAAAGTCGCGGCGCCCCTCCAAGCGGGCGCTGCGGCGCATATAGGCCTTATATTCGACTGCGACGGCGTGCTTCTTGATTCCATGGATGCGTGGAAGCAGGCCGAGGTCAACGTGTGCGCAACGGTGGGCAAAACGCCTACAAAGGAAGACATCGACTACGTGAACACGCTTACCATTGCGGAAGCGGCGCGCTTCTTCTACGAGGATTACGGCGTGGGCACTTCCGCCGACGATGTTGCGCGCATGATCGATGAGAGCATGATGAGCTATTACAGCGAACAGGCGCAGGCATGCGCGGGCGCGCTCGACTTCGTGCACACGTTGCGTGCAGCGGGAGCTCGCATGGTGGTTGTTTCGTCGAGCCCGCTGCGCTATCTGAACGCCGGCCTGGGAGCAGTAGGATTGTTGCCCCTGCTTGATGGGGTGTTTTCGGCTGACGAGTTGCAAACCTCCAAGCGAGAGCGCTTCATCTTTGATGAAGCGCACAAGCTATTGGGCACCGATATTGCCCACACGTGGGGTTTTGACGACACCGCGTATGCCCTTGAGACCATGGCCAACGCGGGCTACAAAACGCTGGGGATTTTCTCCAGTGATCAGAGCAGCTCAATGGCCCAGCTCAGTGCGGCGTCGGTCCAGGCGTTCGAACGCGGTTTCCAGGAGTTGACGGCAGAACGTTTTCTTATGTTCGCGTAATAAAAACTGACGACAGGTCGTTTCCTCGCGTTCGTGTAGTAAAAACCATCCCGTCATAAAAAGAATCGGTTCAAAGATAGAACGGGCGTGTTGCTCAGACAGATGCGACACGCCCGTATCGTATTGCATTTTGGAGTTTGCTGCGCGCAGAAGGATGCGGGAGGGCAACGCGACTGCTTAACGCCACGGATCCGCTTCGAACAGCGGCGGCTCGTCGCGTCGGTCGGAATACGGGTCGTAACCATCGTCGTCCTCGTTTTCGGCGCGTACGTAAGCCGATTGCGCCTGATGAGCCGGCTCCGCCGGGGTGGTGCTGGGTTTGACGGTGTACGACTTGCGCTTTTCGGCCTCGGCGCGTGCGATGCGTCCCACGGGGACCCCTGCGCGTTCCACAGCGTTAGCCGTTGCAACCTTGCTTTCGGTGGTGGCCTTTATGGCTACCGCGCGCGCTTCAAGCTCGCGCAAGGCGTCAACGCTGGCGCCGCCGGCAAGCTCCACGTCGTACGGGGTGGTTTGGTACACGTAGTAGTTAAGCCAGTTGGTGTACAGCAGTTGCGCCTGAGCGCGCCATTTGTTGCGCGGCGCCTGTTTGGGGTCGTCGTTGGGGTAGTAGTGCTTAGGCAGGGCGATCTCGGCCCCCTTGGCTATGTCGCGATCGTATTCGGCTTTCAGCGTGTTGCTGTCGTATTCGGGATGGCCAAACACGAAAATGTCCTTGCTGTCGACGCTCTTGGCAATGAATACGCCCGCTTCGTCTGAAAGAGCAATAAGTTCAAGGTTGGGATTTGCGGCAATTTCCCCTGCACGCACCTCGGTAAAGCGCGAATGGGGCGCCCAAAATTCATCATCGAAGCCCCGCACCAACGGAGAAGTGCTTTTTACTAGGTAGTGCTTGAACACGCCGAACATTTTTGCGGGCAAGTCATGCTTAGCTATACCGTAATGGTAATAGATGCCTGCTTGTGCACCCCAACAAATATGCAGTACCGAATGCACGTTCGTGCGTGTCCAGTCCATGATTGCGCACAGTTCGTCCCAGTAGTCCACATCGTGGAAGTCAAGGGTTTCCACGGGAGCGCCGGTTATGATCATGCCGTCGAAGTGCTGATCGCGAATGTCTTCGAATGTGCGATAGAAGCTTTCCAAGTGGTCTTCCGAGGTGTTTTTCGAGTTGTAGCTTGCGGTGCGCATGAGCGTGATCTCGATTTGCAAAGGCGTGTTCGAGAGCTTGCGCATGATTTGCGTTTCCGTGGTGATTTTGGTGGGCATGAGGTTGAGAATGACCACTTTAAGTGGACGAATGTCCTGATGGATGGCCCGATACTCGGTCATCACGAAAATGTTTTCGCTTTCAAGCGCACTTGTTGCGGGAAGCGCGTCGGGTATTCTGATGGGCATTAATTCCTCCGGGTGTAACGCCTTAGGGGGGCAGTGTGTGTTCTGAACATAATAGCGCAGAAAGCATGTGCGCCATCATACTTGTCATCGATATCGCACGTTCTGCCGTATCGGCACCGCGGTTTGACCAACCGGGCACCGCATTCTGGCTTGATGACGGTTTGCGGTGGACCATGTTGGGTAAGTGCAGACCCTCCGTTGATGGTGGCCAGAATCGCATGCGATTGCTGCGCGCCCACGCTGGGTGCGTGTTGACGTTCTGTTGGGTGCGCGTCTACGCCAAGGCGATAGGGTGGCGAACGACGGTTTTAAGTTTCTCGGGAGCCGTACGTCGCGTGTCGGATAGATATATTTCATGATGGTGCCGTGTGTCGTTGATATCAAGCGTATAGCCAAGCGATTCCATGTGCGCATGCATAAGGTCGACGGTTGCGGGCTCGTCGTCATAGGGGCCAATATGCATGCATTGGACGCAAAGTCCCTCATTAATGGTAAGAAATTCAGCGCTCGAGAAATCAGCTTTCTTCTTGCGGCTGGCTTCCTCGATGGCCCAAGCGAAATCTTCAGCGGTCACGAAGTCGGGCAGGCGAATGACTGAAAACCATTCGAAGTCCTCTTTGCGAGCGTAATCTACGCCCAGAACGCCTTTCTGCCACCAGAAGCCTTCAAGCGGTGGGACCACGTAGTCGAAGTAGCCCTCGATGCGCCTGTCTCCCTTTTTCGACATCTTGATGGTGAACGCAATGCCGTAAAGCGTATTGATCGCCTGCTTATAGGCGCCGTCTTCCTCATTGGGGTCGCCTTTGCCGCGTACCGCCACGAAATTCATAGGCGGTACGGTGACGAT
>JAZQAV010000043.1:0-2380 GCA_045545435.1 Eggerthellaceae bacterium
ATCAAAAATGGCCCAAGCGGAAGGTGCCAGCAAAGCCGAAATAGAATCGTGGCACGCGCAGATAAAGGCGCAAACGCCTCCGCTGGTTGCAAAATGGGAGCCAATTCTTGGCGTGCGGGTAAACGAGCTTGCGTTCCGCAATATGAAAAGCCGCTGGGGAAGTTGTCAGCCGCAAACGGGGCGCGTGTGCATCAATATTCGCCTGGCGCTGTTTCCGCCCGAATGCCTTGAGTACGTCGTGGTGCACGAGCTGTGCCATTTGCTGGTGCGCGGTCACGGGCCAGCTTTTAAGGCGTTGCTGGATGCGTATTTGCCCGATTGGCGTGAGCGACGGGCACTGCTGCGCTAAGGCGTTTAAGTTCGATGATCCAAGGGGAACGCGTCGAGCCGAAAAATCCTTGGACTGCGATAATGCACCGCCTTGAAAGGCTGATAATCGGCGAGGGACGAGCCGCCTTGAAAGGCCGTTGGTCTGCGATAATGCGTCGCGCCGAAAGGTCGATAATCGGCGGGAGGCGAGCCGCCTTAAAAGGTCGTGCGACTGCGAGAACAGCGGGCCGAAATCGTTGGCTTGAGAGCGCATCGGGCCATCAAGTTGTTTGGCCTCTACGTGCGCGAACGCCTAAATTGCGTTCATTTGCGCCAAAACCGCGTGGTACCAGTGATCTGCGGTGGGCGGGCAGTATTTGCAGGCGGCTTCATAGGTGAGCGTGTAGCCATAGCCACGCGCCAAGCCTCCAACGTGCCCGTAGATAGCCGATTCCCAGGAATCCCAGCTAACCGATCCCCAGCCCCAGGCGTTGTGCGGGCGGAAGCAATACAAACCCTTGCTGCTCTCAACGTAGGAAATGGCGGGTGACCAGCGTGGGTCAACGCCGTACGCCCAGGCGGCGCGGGCGAAGGTTTCGCCATAGCCAGAAAGGGGCGATCCTGCAAGATAGGCGTTGATGCGCGCACCCCAAGAAGCAACGAACGTTTCCTCGTCCGACGTCCAATCGGCGGTGTCGGTTGCCGCCGCGCCTTCGGGTTCAGGCGCTGGAGCGGCGGTCGATTCGGCAGCAGCGCTCGCTTGGCCCTCAGTGCTGCTCGCCGCGGCGGCAGCTTCCGCCAGCGCAGCTGCTGCTGCGGCTTCTTCGGCCTGACGGCGCGCTTCTTCGGCAGCTTGGCGCTGCGCCTCAACGCGTGCGGCTTGGGCCGCTTGCAGTGCAGCGTTTGCGGCATCGGCCTGGTCAAGCGCCTCTTGCTTGCTTGTTTCAAGGTTCTCGCGCGCTTCGGAGAGCTCGG
The DNA here is from genome assembly GCA_045545435.1 of Eggerthellaceae bacterium. Classification (GTDB taxonomy): domain Bacteria; phylum Actinomycetota; class Coriobacteriia; order Coriobacteriales; family Eggerthellaceae; genus UMGS1502. The sequence continues at coordinate 1,285 of JAZQAV010000043.1, forward strand.
TTTGCATGCGCTTGAGGGCTTCAAATTCGTCCATATTGGCGCGGGTGTACAAGTTGAAGTACTCAACCCTGTTGATGAAGTCGCCGATGCTTTGCGAAGACAAAATAAGGTCGACGATGGAAACGGCTTCTTGTTGCGCTTTGTACATTTCGACCATCGCGCGCTCAGCACGTCGTTGCTGGGCGGGGAGACGTTCTTCTATGAGGGCAATCTCGTCAGCAGTAACCTGAATTCGCTGCTCAAGCTCTCCGGCAAGCGCATTGGCCTCGTTGTAGGCCGCCGCGCTCTCCTCGATTTGCTGCTGGAACTCGTCGGCCACCGGATTGGTGTCAATTTCTTCGGCTTGGGCGGGGGAGGGGTTAAACCCAAAATACCCGAAAAACAGCGTTCCGGTGAGCAAGCACGCGAGCGTTACGCGCGTTGCGAGCGTGGCTGTTGATGATTGGGTGTTTGCCCAGATGGCGCACGTGTTCGCAGAGCGACTAGAGCCGGCATCGGTGATAGTGGGATGCGGCGCTAAACGGTCCGAGTTCGTTTCGTGTGCGTTTACGGGCATAGGCGTTTCCTCAAAACTAGTGCTCCCATTATAAGGAAAAACCCAACCACGGCAAAACTACGACACCAAAAGGGCACAAATGTTCGTAATTGTATGGGCGCACAGGAGCCGGTGGCACGGGGCTACATCGTGCTGCAAGCTATAAGAAGTAGTTATGAAATATCGCGTTCTATAAAAAATACAGTGGTATTTTTGGAAATTTTCCATTCCAGTCTGCGCACTGGTTTTTAGGCGTATCGTTATTAGGCTGAGAGAAGGAACACGCATGACGAAACACGAGATCTACGAGCCAACGCACGTTTGGAACGCGCGTTTTATACACCTGTTCATTGCCGAAATTTTCTTGCAGTTCGGTTTGATGGCAACCCGTCCCATTATCGCGAACTTTGCAATCTTCATGGGAGCTGCGGTTACTACGGCGGCAACCATTTCCGGTCTCAGCATGATTATCGCTTTGGTCATGAGGCCTGCCAGCGGTATTCTCTCCGATCAAATCGACAAGAAGATTTCGCTGGTGATATCCTCTCTGTTTTTCTTCAT
>JAZQAV010000044.1:0-17924 GCA_045545435.1 Eggerthellaceae bacterium
TGCACAAGCCCAAGAAAATCAATCTCCTTTTGTTGGCGTTGCCCCTTAGCGAACTGCGGTTTCCCCGTGGCGTCAAACCCGATCACGGAGGATTCTTCGGAGCTTAAAAAGGGCTCGAGCACCAGATAACGCGAGATGAAGCTCTCGTCATCTGTATCGAAATAGGTGCTTACACCCATATTGCGCCGCAAAAGCGACCCAATGCGCGATCCGAAATAGAATCCCTCAAGATCAAAAGGTGCAAATTGCTCCACATGGCGCTGACAGGTGCCCGCACCCACGAATTCAACGAACGCATAGCGCGCACCCGGAACAAGACCCTGGGTTTCAAAGTATTTCAAAGCATGCAACCGAGCATCGCTTATCTGAGGCGACGGCGAAGACGCCGCCATGCTGGCCACGCGCGATGAGTAGAAATACACCGAAGGCGGCAGCGCGTCTGCGCCCACCACATCGCGACACAGATCGTAAACTTTTTGGACTATCCTGCCGTCGCGGGCAACAAACAAAACGCCTTGAAGCGGCTCGGCTCGATTCCTAAGCTTTTCCGCGAGCCACGTTACGTAGCCAATAACCAGCGCACCCACCAGTTCGGCAATGTTTGCAGCCGCCAACCCAATATGCGCTTGCACCGCAGGCATAACCGACAGCGCGCATTTGCGCAAACGATTTTCGGGGCTCTTCTTGGGTACCTGCAAGAGTGCCTCAACCTCACCTGCGCATTTATCGCGCATCGTTCTTTCGCCCACCTGGACAACATCTTTGTACCAGGCACCCTTATAGGCAGGCTCGTTTATGGGCTCCGGGAGCACAAAGAACATGGGCGCCTGCAGCTCACCCGCTAATACCGAATTGTTGCCGTACATGAGCGGCAAAAAGCAATCGGAATAAAGGTTGTTTCCCATATGCACAATGCGCTGGTTTTTATGTGCCGCATAGAGCTCTCTAAACAGGCCGTTTTCGGGCCAAAGACCCCGTTCGCTGCGCAAATAAAGAGAGCCTGTGTCCAAAAGGCCAATGCGCGCAAGCGTGCGATGCGCTTCCTCGCGAGAGCAGGTGTCGTCATCGGAATAGTACGCAATGCTTTTCCCGCAGGCGCAGAAGTTTTCGATAACGCGAACAAGGTAATTATTGAACCGCACCGTTTCGGCAGGTAGATGCCTATTAAACAGGGTCGTGTAATCGGCGTCGAACAGGTTCAGGTTAACGACGAGCATACTGGCCGCTGAAAGCGTTTCCATCTTCTCACCGAAAGAAGCGCTGGCAATTTTTTGCACGTTCGACTGAAGCTGCGCCATGTCGTTTCCGTACATGTCCAAAACGTCCACGCCAACACGTGCGCAACACAACGAAATTCGACGATATATCCCGATGGCCGTTTTTGCTTCAGCAGCCAGCACAACAACATCCAAATTGCGCGCCAACGCATCGTGAAGCGAAACCGCCGAGAACCCTTCGATGCTCGCACCTTGGCGTTTGTCATCGATTAAAACAATGTCGCAGGAAAGACATCCGCTTACCAGCATGCGTTTCGCATTTGCACCGGTACCGTAAATGCCAACGCGTTTTCCGTTGAGCCTTGTACTCCATTCCGAAAAAACCTGAAACCTAAAATCGGTTTCACGCAGGAATCCCTCCGCTTTGGCAGATTTCTCATATTCACTGTTTTCAGCCCGTGGGGCATTCCTGTTATCCAATGGGTCCTTCTCCCCTACAGTAAAAAGCTCAACGAACGCGCACCCTCGTCAGTGCGCCTCACCAAGCCGTGCACATTGACGCAACATCAAAGAAATCTTAGTGTTTCACTCATACACTACGCCACGACCGTGTTTTCTATTCGGTAAAGCACTCAAAGAACGAAACAAGCGCAATATATCTCGTGAGCACCGCAACAGGGAGATTCGCCGGAGCATAACGCTCAAGCTCAGACCGCATCGCAGCTTCGTATTTTTCACTGGTGATAACAATATAATCCAGGTTGAAGTCAGCAACATCGGCAATGCCCCGTACCGCCTCTTCGCCAAAGCGCTGGTTTTCCTTTGGCGCAGTGTCAAAGAACACCAATTCAAGATCAGTGGTATCCCAGATTGACATCAATCTGCTGCATGCCAATCCCGTTCCGTACACACCAACACGATGCGCAGTTCCAGATGTTGGGATATTCTGCAACAACAGCTCAATCACTTCGTCGCGTTGGCACACGAAAGGTTCTCGCTCCCACGGCGCAACGCCCATAGCAATCTGCGCCAGCGTCCAATAATCAGAAAGCCGCACCTCGCGCAAAGCGTTCTCGTCTGCACAGCCGAGCCGCAACACCGCAGCGAGTGTTTTAGCCTTCATCAACAGGTTATCGTTGTAATCCAGTTGCGCGATGTTTCGAAACTGTTGGCTCGCAATCCAAATGAACCCCTCAACGACCCGCATGCGCCGGGGGTCGGTTTGACGAAGAAGCATATCGCGCAAAATCTTCTGCACAACAAAAGAGCTTTCTGCAAGCTCTATCGTAAACCCCGAGTGAAACGTGGATCCAGGGCGTTCGCGGCAGCGATGCGGCTTTAGCGGAAGATAGCGCATGCGACGAGCAGCCAGCAGCACGCGGGCCATCCAATCGTTGTCCTCAAAGAAAATGCCCTCTTCAAAGGTAAGGTCATTCGAAACCAAGAAGTCGCGATTGAAGTATTCGAGCCAGCACAGAAACGGAACTTTAAAACGGTGATCGATCCAAAAAGAGACACCGTCCGTAATTTCGTTTCCAACCGTTTTGCTGCGGTCGTAAAACTCGTCAAACAGCTCCGATCGATCAATGTTCGGATCGTCGATAAACCCTGCGGAGTCGAACGTGACGAAATCCAAGTTGTTGGCTGAACACTCCTGATAGCAGGTCTCCAGAAGCGTGGGCAGGATGAGGTCGTCGGAATCAAGGAAGTACACGTATTGACCGCGCGCCTGGGCTAGCCCTCTATTTCGTGCGGCGCCCTGACGCTTGTTCTCTTGCTCTATAACGCACACGCGTGCATCCTTTTCCGCGTACGCGCGTTCAATTTCAAGCGAGCCATCAGTTGATCCATCATCAACAAGAATGACCTCGATTTCGCGCTGCGTTTGCGCAAGAACGCTTTCCACGCACGCGGGAAGATAATCCTTCGTGTTGTAAACAGGGATAATAACGGAGGTTTTAATTAAAGCCTGCTTCATTTATTTTCTCGCTCCGCCAAAATGAGGGCACTTTGAATTGCCGATTCCAGCAAACTGGGACGAATACGATAGTCGCTCACCTGATCGAGCTCGATGTTTCTGTTCACGGGCAGGTTAACTACGGGAAGGTAGTGCACCCCACGAGCGAAAAGCGTTTCATGGCAACACGAATTAAGCCATCCGACACTAAACGTTTCTACGAAAACAGTTCCGGGGCGCATGTACAACGAGTTAGTTGAATTGGCCCCGTGAGGACAAAGGACAACATCCGCTGCGTTGAAGTATCGGATTTGCTCTTCAACGCTCAGCTCATCGGGCGTTATCGTTTCGAAGCCATACTTTGCAAGCAGTCTGTCAACATCAAGGAGCTTGCGCGTTCCCGTCCGTTTTACGTACAGCCGCTTCGGGTAACCATCGCGCTCTGGCTTGCCTTTTAAGACGTTGGACAGAATTCTGTCAGCAATTTCCAGAAGCAGTGGCGCAGATAGTTCGAAGTTGTATGCATCACGCTGAAGCGCGATTGCGCGTTCAAAGCAATAGAGCGCATCCGCATCCAGATCTTCAAGCCAAAGCACGCGCGAAGCATCAATTCCGGCAAGGGCTATCAGGCTTTCCGCAAAAATGCTTTTCGACGTCACGTAAAATCCCGTAAAGCCTTCTTTTTCCATCAGTGCCATTTGATCTAACTGCTGGAACGTAAAATGCCAATAGTTCTTTGGCCACGGGCGCACCACTATGCAATACTCACCTGTCAACTGTATAGCACGCTTGGAAGTTGGTTTCGGGGGACGCGGATAATTTAGCGAGCGAGGCTCGTACTTCAGAGAGTTTTCGAACCAGATGTCTCTGACCATGCTTCCGCTGTTCGCATCAAAAAGATACAGCGCCGGACGTGGAGAATCGAGCAGGTCTGCAAAAGCAGCTATGTCCCGGTAACGATGCACGTTGAAACCATATTCCCTACCGTATGCAAGCTGTTCGATACCCTCAAACGCTTCCGCTGTTTTGAAATCATCAATTGTTCCCAGAGTAACTTCAGGAACGCCCATGTCCTTTAGCTGACGAGCCATCTGAAAACGATACGTAGCGTTGCCAACCGCAATCAGCACGCCCTCAAAGGCACCATCTATGTAAAGCTGCCCTATTCTTTCGGGCTCACAGGCAACAAGACCCCTGGTGCGTAAAACCTTGACCTCCGCGTTTTCCTCAGCTAAAAACGCCCTATCGAACACAGCAACAACGTGATATTCGGCGGCCCAGTTCTCCTCAATTGCTCGATACAGCCGTTTTCCGTACCGACCGAACCCCCAGAGGGCTATGTTTTGTCGCTCGTTAGCAGCCACTTGCATCCTCCAAGAGTTGATGCGCCCTATGCGCATGCTAAAACCTTTAAAACAGTCCCCTAAACGCTTTCGGGCCTTTTCCATTGTAGCAAAGGCCACAACAAAGTTTTTGCGCACATGAGCAGCAATGGCGCCCTCCTTCGCTCGTTGGAAGCAAAACAGCCAGAAGTAACTCGCGCGCTTGCGAAGCAGCGCGGCGTCGAATGTGTACAATGGGACATATCAATTTATGTACGACTAACGTGCTTGCAAATTGCCGTGAGGTTCCAGCTGGCACCCACACGAAAATATTCGCATCGAACGTCGTACCTAGTTGGGAAGCTTGGTTTTGCAACCAGACATCGCTTTGAAAGGCAGGCCATTATGGAAACAAGGCCCTATGTACCCTGGGAAACAATCATACCGTTCATGGTAGACGCTTTTGAAGCGTACGGCGTTCCGCGCGACGACGCAAAGATCTGCGCCGAAGTGCTTGCGGAGTCCGATAGGCGCGGTATCGAAAGTCACGGGTGCAACCGATTCAAACCCATTTATTTGGACCGCATCGACAAAGGGACCCTCCTTCCAGTAACCAATCTCGAAATCGTCAAAGAGACGCCCACAACCGTGGTGGCGGATGCTCATGATGGAATGGGTATGGTGGCAAGCTATCACGTGATGACCAAGCTCCTGGAAAAGGCCAAAACGTACGGTATGGCTGGCGGCGCTATAAGGAATTCAACCCATTACGGTATTGCGGGATACTGGACGTCGATGGCCACCGACCAAGGCATGATCGGCATCACCGGAACAAACGCACGACCTTCCATTGCACCCACGTTTGGCAGCGAGAACATGATGGGCACCAACCCGCTCACCATTGGTCTGCCAACCGACGAACCGTTTCCTTTCTGCCTTGACTGCGCCACGTCCATTGTGCAACGAGGGAAAATAGAATTTTGGGCGCGCTCGGGCGAACCTACACCCGAAGGAATGGTGGTAGCGGCTAGCGGAGAGAACATCACCGATTCGGAAGCTATTCTGAAAATGCTGGTAAACGGCGAGGCAGCGCTTTCGCCTTTGGGTGGCGGTCCTGGTGACGAAATGCGCGGATACAAAGGCTACGGCTACGCAGCAGCTGTCGAAATCCTTTCTGCTGCATTGGCTGGCGGTCAATTCATGAAGGCGCTCACGGGCGTAGCCCCCGACGGGTCGCCGCAAATGTACCACTTGGGGCATTTCTTCTTCGTAATAGACCCCGACGCTTTCATCGGCCAAGACGAGTTCAAAAAGATTGCCGGCGATATTTGCCGCGAATTGCGCGCATCAAAGAAGGCTCCTGGATACGACCGCATTTACACTGCCGGCGAAAAAGAATACGACGCCTGGCTCGAGCGCAAGGACAAAGGCGTGCCTGTAGGCGAATCGCTCCAAAAGGAGCTGGTTGGCATCCGCGACAAACTGGGCCTGCCTTATGTGTTCCCCTTCGAAAATTAAACTCTCCGAAGCCTCAAGCACCACCGCGAACGAAATAGAGAGTTGACAGATGCCCGAGAGCTCGACGCTAAGAGATGTACAGCTTGCCGAACTGGAGATACTGAAGGCCGTTGCCGCATTATGCGATAAACATCAAATTCGCTATATGCTGTACTGCGGTTCGCTGCTAGGCGCCATTCGCCATAAGGGTTTCATACCTTGGGATGACGATATCGACATCACGATGCCCTTGCCAGACTACCGTCGTTTTTTGGAAATAGCCGACGAGCTCCCGGAACAGTTTGTGGTACAGGATCCTAATCGTTGCGCTCATGCACCTGTTAACTGGACAAAGGTGTATATGAAGGGTACCACGTGCATGCCGTCGTTCGCTGCCCCCATCGATGCCCCATGGGGCGTGTACATTGAGATCTATCCTCTCATCGGCAGCGCAAAAACGAGCTTCGGCGAATGGCTTCAAGCGAGTGCGTTGCTTTTATCGAGCAGCCTGCGGCTTTCGGAATACGGCAAATGCCAACTGAAGGCAAACGTAGCGGGAGGCACAGGCGAAAAGGTGGCCAAGCGCATCCTTTCGCTTGTGCCCTACCCTCTTTGCCGCGCCATAAGCAATCTTCTCTTGCGAGCTTGTATGAAGGAACCTGACAGCGCCAATAGACTTGGCACCATTGATGCCGCCATCTTCTCGGGCAAATACGCGCGCAGCGAGTGGGACGACACCACAACCGTTGACTTCGAGGGGTTACCCTTTTACGCACCTGCTCAGTATGACAGAATACTTACCACGATATACGGGAACTACCTCAAGCTCCCCCCCGAGGAAGCGCGACATCCCCATTACGATAACCGGTATGTAATGATTCGCGACGTTACGCGCGATTGGCATTACTATCAGGACGAACTCACGAAAGAGCCGCCATCGAATCAAGCATAGGAGCGTTTTGCGCGCAAGTAAACTTATAACCATAAGCACGGTGCTCGTGTTCGCGGTTGCCCTGGCAACGTGCGCAGCTACGCTCTTAGGCGCAATCAACCTGCCGTTTTTGAACAATGGAACGACGAGCGTAAACGCAAACTTGTTGCCCCAAGACAGCGATCGTGCCCCTTCATACGTTGCGTCGCACCTTACGTGGAACGACCTTCCGGAATACGACGGCGAAATCACCTGGATTGTCCTTAATGGAGGTGAGCCAACCTTTTCAAACGACGAGCTTACCACCTCTTCGTTTGAGCGGTATTCGCCGTTGGACAAGCTTGGGAGGGCAGGCGTGGCTGTTGCCTGCTTGGGTCCCGAAACCCTGCCCGCCGACGAGCGCGGCGATATCTCAGAGGTGCATCCAAGCGGCTGGCAAACCGATCGCTACAGTTTTATAGAAGGCGAGCTTTTGTTCAACCGTTCGCATCTGATCGCATTTTCGCTTTCCGGCGAGAACGCGAACGCATGGAACCTTGTTACGGGCACGCGCTACCTCAACGCCGAGCTCATGCTGCCCTATGAGCAGGAAACGCTTTACTACATTCGCTCCTCGCACAATCATGTAATGTATCGCGTTTCACCGGTGTTCTCGGGCGATGAGCTGGTCTGCCGCGGCGTGCACATGGAAGGCTACAGCGTTGAGGACTCAGGCAACGGCATTTGCTTCAACGTGTTTTTGTACAACGTGCAGCCCGGCGTCGAAATAGATTACGCAACGGGCGCAAACCACCTTGTTGAAGCTGCCGCGAGGCCTGACGAGCAGCCGCAACCCTATGTGCTCAACATTCGCTCACGTAAAGTTCATTTACCCGAATGCCCCAATGTAAAGGATATTTCAGCAGCCAACCGAAGCGACGTAACCGAGCGTTATTCCCAACTTGAGCTTGAGGGATACGAGCCGTGCTCCGTGTGCCAGCCCAACAAGCACACGTAAAAGCATCCAGCGTTAATCTGCCACCACATCGCCCGTCCAGCTGGATATTCCGCCGATGTTGAACACCTTCGTATACCCCAGCCTCGCAAGGGTGGCAGCCGCCTTTTTACTGCGCATGCCCGTTTTGCAGTACACCATTATCGCTTGGTTGCGATCGGGCAAAACTGATGTGTCCGCTGCGCTGATGGTTTTAGCTGGTACGCATAGCGCACCCGGAATATGGCCGGTTGCAAATTCGTTTGAACTGCGCACGTCAACAATGACAACATCGCCATCCGCAATAATCCGTTTGGCCTCGTCTTGCGAAATGGTGGCATATCCGCCACCAGAGGAGCCCCCACTCGACAGCATGCCGGCAATCCGATGGCGGGCGGCATAGGTGCCCAGAAGCACTGCGAGCAGCCCCGCAAGCGCAACGTATCGAAGGGTATCGGGTGAATCGCCAAACAGATTGTTCATTTATCGCTTTCCGAATTTCTTCAATTTGGATTTGGGGAGGAAGTCAAACATGCCGGTTATATCGTCATACATGGTTTTCAGTTCGCCGCCAACCTCTTTGGTTGTGCGATAGATGTCATTGAGGTCAGTGGCTGCCTCTTTTAGTTCGTTTTTGCTGATGGGAGACTTGGCGTTTTTCGCCACTTCGCTTACCTTACCAGGAGCTTTCTGGGCCTTGGAACGCAGTTTCACCGCTGCCGAACCCGCTTTGAAGGCCAGAGAATCATTCCCTTGCGAACCTTTGGAAGCGCCCTTCGTGGAACCGGAGGCTTCAGAAGCGCCCATTTCGGCCGCATCGTTTGACGTTGCCTGTTGTTTGCCAGACTCGCCCAGATCGTCCGTCATGCTGGCAGCTACCGCGTTGCCCGAAGCATCAACCTGCACGAAGCCTACTTCTTCGTACTCCGCATCCTCGTCGTCGTAATAGTACTCAACAATACGACCCTGCTCGTCTTTAAGGGCAAAACCCAGTTCAACGCCGTCTTCATCTTCGATGTAGTACTCAATTTCGTCTTCGGAGTATTCAAGCTCAATAACTTCGTACTCAGCGGAATCAGAAGATATCGCCTCTTCGACGTGGTTCATCTCTTCAATTTCGTCAGACATGGGCTAACCTCCTGTAATCGCAGCGCTATCGTATGCGCTCTTTGAGCGCACGTTGAATGTCGCGCTGCTGGTCGCGTGCGGCGATGGACTGACGTTTGTCGTAAACCTTTTTGCCCTTGGCAACCGCGATTTCTACCTTAACCAGCGAATTCTCTTTGAAGTACATCTGCGTGGGAACAATGGCCATGCCCTTTTCTCGCACCTTTTGCTCAATAAGGCGAATTTCCTTGCGATGGAGCAGCAGCTTGCGTTTGCGATCGGGGTCGACGTTGGCGATGTTTCCCTGAGAGTACGGCGCAATATGCACGTTGTGCAACCACGCCTCTCCATTGCGGATAAGCACGAAGCAATCTGTGAGCTGACAATTGTTTTCGCGCAGCGAACGTACCTCGGTGCCGGTAAGCTGAACGCCCGCCTCATAGCGCTCGAGGATTTCGTACTCATGCAGCGCGCGCCTGTTTTTAGCAATAAGTTTCTTTTCGCGCTTCATTTACCAATACCCTTTCGTGCGCTTTCGCTTCCGCGGTTGCTTTTCGGGGCGAAAATCAAGTTCAAGCTGGCCATCGAGCGCTTCGGTGGATGCCTTTTTACGTTCCACGGAATCGATGGTCCAAGAAACCGCATCTTTGCCGTACAGCTCGAGCATCTTCATGCGCGCATCATGCAAGTTGTCCTTCGAATTCAAGCGAGCATCGCTTTCGAATTCGAAGAAACCAGATCCGCGAACGTCTGAAGCTGCAGGTGATGTGTAATGTGCCATGTACGTAGTCATGCATGGCATGATACCACCAACTTAATGGGAGATGCCTGAGGGCGTCGATCAAAGCACGCCTGCGCCATCAATTGGCGATTCCAGAAAGTCAAATATCTCTACTAACAACTGTGCAAGCTGTTCGTCCGACAATCTCAATGGCACCCCGCTTTCTTCCAGCGGGTAAAAACCTTTGTCGTGCTTGCTCAGAAGGCCATCGAGGAAGAACGCTTTGCGCCTGAAACGAACGTTTGCAACCACGACGATGGTCTGTTGATTCAAATGCTCGTATTGCTGGCGCTCCACTCCCAGCTTTTCATACCATTCGGGGATATTGCGCACGCCTTGATCTGCGAAAAATTCTTTTATCTCACCGTTTCCTGCAAGAGGGTAAGCGGGAATCTTGTATCCCTGTGAACGGGCGTAATGAAATATATAGGCAGAAGCATCGCCTACTTCGATGCGGTCACCCATGTAAAACGAAAATACTTTCGCAAGACGCCGCAACGTCGTGCGCTCGTGCTCTAAAGCAATCAGTGAGGCAAATCGCCCCACTACCTCATCTGTATTGGCGCGAGCGTCGTCAGCCATCATATTCGCCACCCTTGCCGGAAGCGTTGCTCACATTCTTACGATTTGAGCGATCCGATTCTTTTTGTTTTGCTTTCTTGCGCTTTCCAAGCGGCTTGAAATCAAGTTGACGCGTTCTGCGATCGGCCGCAACCAAAATCACGTCCATCTGCTGACCCAATCGATAAACGCGACCAGTGTCAGAACCCACCAGCTTATGGCGCACCGCGTCAAGATAGAAATACTCGCGCCCCAAGTCTTCTATGCGCACCAACCCTTCGGCAGTGTTTTCCAGCCGAACGAACAAACCATATGAGGCAACACCGGAAACGGTGGCCTGGTAGGTTTCGCCAATATGCGCCTCCATCAATTCAACCAGCTTGACCATATGCGACTCGCGAGAAACTTTCTCGGCAATACGCTCCTGCTTTGACGCATGGTCGCACATTAAGGCCAAAGCAGAAACCTCTTGGTCGAAATGTTGGGGACGCTTGGTGAGAGCCGCCTTGAGCATACGGTGGACAATGAGGTCGGGGTAGCGCCGAATTGGGCTGGTGAAATGGCAGTAGACGTCACTGGCCAAACCAAAATGCCCCAAGCATTCCGGACTGTACACCGCCCTCATCATGGCGCGCAGCAAAAGCGACGCGACCATCTCGTGCTCTACGCGGCCTTTCGATTCGTCGATTACCCGTGCGATTGCCTGGGGATTGCCCGAAAGAAACTGCGTTTCGTTAATGCGCTTGAACCAGGAAAACTCCTGCAAAACAGGGAGCAAGCCCTCTAAATTGTCAAAGGCAGGCCGCTCGTGGACGCGATAGGCGCACGGGAAATCTCTCTCGTGCAAATAACGCGCAACCATTTCGTTTGCAAGGAGCATGGCCTCCTCTATGAGCTCGGTTGCATCGTTTTTTTCACGAATATCAACATCGATTGGCACACCCTTATCGTCAAGTCGTACGCGCGTTTCCTTCGTGTCGAAATCGATTCCCCCACGCGCGCGGCGCGCCTTAGCCCGCAGTTTTGCGATACGAGACAACGAAACAAGGCGCTCTTCGATATCGCGCATGCTATACGGCGCCCGCACGTTTAACGCATCGCGAGATCCTTCATGCGCGGCAAAAGGCGAAGGGGCGCGATTCTCCGATTCGAATAACGCTTTGTTCTGGGAACCAGTGGCATCAAAGGACACCTCTAAAGATTGCTCGCTTCGCGTTTCGGATTGCATGCGTGCCCGCTCAAGCGCGTTTAAGGCCTGATCGTAGGACAAACGCGCACAAGAGCGAATGAGTGCTTGGTAAATATCAACATCTACCGCGTTTCCCGCTTCATTTAAATAGATGTCCACAGTCATCGTGCGGCGTACTTCATGTGGGCGCAGCGAACACAAATCGTTCGAGAGTTCCTCGGGAAGCATCGGGATAACGCGGTCAACCAGATACACGCTGGTAGACCTTCGGCGCGCCTGAATATCCAACGGCGAGTTCCATGCAACGTAGTGACCTACATCCGCAATATGAACACCCAGGCGCCAACGCGCACCTGCCCTGTTAGCGGGTTCAAGCGAAACAGCATCGTCAAAGTCTTTTGCATCGGCTGGGTCAACGGTAAACACAAAGCGGTCACGCAAATCGCGGTACCCGGTATTAAGCGCGCCTTGCTCATCAAGACGCGCTTGCTTCGCTTGCGCTTTCGCCTCATCCGAAAACGACGTTTCAAGTTTATAGCGAGCCACTATCAAATCGATGGGCACACGCTCGTCATCGGAGTCACCCAGCACTTGTTCAACCACGCCGCACGCAGCGGAATTGCGCGTTGGAAATGCGGTAATTCGCACGCTCACAATAGACCCATCCGGGATATTCGGATTGTCTTCCAAGCGGGTAAAGATATCGTAGGTAAGACGCGGGTCTTCCGGAACCACCACCCCAAACGGTTCGGCTATCTCGAAACGCCCCACAACCGTATCGTGAGCGCGCTGCACGACACTCACAACACGCGCTGCAGGTTTTTGATCGAGAGCATTTTGGGATGAACGCGAACGCTGCATATATTCTCGCGGAAGGGGTGCCACCTCAACCAAATCGCCGTCAAAAGCGCCGTTGAGCTTTACCGCAGGAACGAAGAACTCGCCTTCCGCCGTTTGCACGAATCCAAAGCCAGCAGAGGACACCGATAGCGTGCCGCGTGGGTTCCCTTTGGGTTTGCGGCGCGTATGCGCACGTTTGCGGGGCATGATTATCCTGCAACCAACGTCTGCGCGTATTCAAGCGCGTAATCAAGCTGCGCATCACCTGCAGCGCCATTGGTTACCGTGATATCGGGATAAACGCCTACCGCCTCAATGGCATGCCCCTGAGCAGTTAAGTAGTATGCGGCCGTATAGCGAATGGCTCCGCCGTAAGAAAGATCGTGAACAACCTGAACCGATCCTTTGCCCAGTGTGCGCAGGCCAATTACGACGCCTCGCTGCGTTTCCTTCAAAGCTGCCGCAAGCACTTCCGAGCTCGCGGCAGAGTTTTGGTTGACCAGAACAACCAACGGTTTGGTTGTTGCCACGGTGCCGGAAACCGACTTTACGGTTGTGGTATCGCGTGTTTGAATTTGCACGACCGTGCCGCTGTTTATGAACAAGCTTGCGATGTTTACTGCTTGATTCAAATAGCCGCCGGGGTTATCGCGCAAGTCCAACACGTAAGCGCGTGCATTCTGAGCTTCGAGCTCTTTGATGGCGGTTTCCACCATGGTTGACGAATTCTGCGTAAACTGGCGGAGCTGTATGTAGCCGATTCCGTCATTTAAGCTCGTGGCAATATTGCGCGTGGTGTACGTTGAGCACGTGAGCATAGTGGTAAACTCCGTGCCGCCTTCGGATTCCAACGAAACCGGACGACGCCAGGTAACCACCACCGTGCTCCCTTGCGCACGATTGATGGCAGCAATTACCTCTGAGCGCGACCACGAATGAGAACGATCACCGTCAATGGCCACCACGAAGTCGCCTGGCTGTACATCGGAGAGCTGTGCTGCGGAGCCTTCGAAAACATCAACGGCATACGCTTGCCCCTGATACTCCGAGAACATGACGCCAATTCCAGCATACCCTTCCGCACCAGAAAGCAGCTGACCATAGCGTTGCTGATCGTAGTAGCGCAGGTAAGGGTCGTCGGTTGCCTTCGTGAAAGCCTCCATGACCGCATTGGTGGTTCCGTCCAAATTGTAGGAATCCATGCCGTCCTCAAGGAGAACGTTCTCAACTTCTGCCAAACGCGCGGTGACCGATCGGTAAACGTCTTGCGTAGCAGACGTCTCAGCGTTTTTATCTTCTATGCCCGTAACCGAATACGGAAACCCTAACGATTGCAGAAAAGATGCGTTGCCGCGAAACAGAAAGCCTGCAACAAACGAAAGGCAGACAACTATGAAAGCGGAAAACACGCGAATGTAAAACCTGTTACGTTCGCGCGTTTTCGCAGCACGGGCAGCCGTGCGTTTCTTTATGTTGCTCTCGCGTTCAGCCATTCAAAGACTTCGCTTTATATGTTGCTAGACCTTCAGGTAACGGCGCATTGCCAAGGCGGAACCGATAAGACCGATGATAAGACCGGCAACCAACAGACTTCCGTAAACCAAGAGATAGGTTTGTCCGGAAACATCCATCGGCAAGAACTGCAGCGCACTTTGCATGCGCGGAAGAACCAGCTGGCGAATGAGCTCGATGCCACCTACCGCCATCAAGGCGCCGATGAGGGCATGCAGCGCACCTTCCATCAAGAAGGGCCCACGGATAAAGCCGTTTGAAGCGCCTACCAAACGCATGATGGCAATTTCCTTGCGGCGCGCAAGAATCGCAAGACGAATGGTGTTGTTGATGAACACCAGTGCGATGAAGATCAGCAGTGCGATAAGGGCAATGCCGATGTAGCGCACGTAATTGGTGAGCTGGAACAAGCGCTCAACGGTTTTCTGGCCGTACTTCAGCGAATCCGACGGATTGGTGGGTTCGTCGCAAATGCGCTTGAACACATCGTTCGCAAGGATTTGGTTAGCTACGTTTTGCACCATCTGCGGATCGGACAACTCAACCGTGAGCGACGCCGGAAGAGGATTGACACCATCAAGCTGATCGATGATCTCGGGATTTGACGTCATGGCCCTGAAGTTCTCAAGCGCCTGATCTTTAGAGGTGTAAGAAACCGAAGAAACGCCCTCAATGGAACGAATTTGGTTGGTTAACGAGTCGACGTCGGATTGCTCGGCATCATCGCCGATGTACGCCGTAATGGTTACCTCGTTTTCAACCGAGGTAACGACGCTGCCGATTACTGCAGCTCCCACCAAGAACACGCCGATAACGAACAGCGAAAGGAAAATGGTGACGATGGAGCCCAACGTAGTCGAAAGGTTGCGCGTAAAGCCGCGCAGCGCTTCTTTGAGGAAGTAAATGAAACTAGACATCGGAGCCGTACACCCCCCTGTCCTGGTCGCGCTTGAGAACGCCGCGGTCAAGTGCGATAACGCGGCGACGCATGTTGTCAACCATCTCACGGTCATGCGTTGCGACCACAACCGTGGTGCCCGTGCGATTGATGCGCTCAAGCAGATCCATAATGCCGCGTGAAGTTTGCGGGTCAAGGTTTCCCGTTGGCTCGTCGCAAATGAGCAGCGGCGGACGGTTTACGATGGCGCGCGCAATGGAAACGCGCTGCTGCTCGCCGCCGGAGAGCTGGTCGGGCATCTTATTGAGCTTGTCCTGCAAACCCACCAGGCGCAAAACCTCGGGGACCTGCGTTTTAATGACGTGGCGGCTTTTGCCAATTACCTCAAGGGCAAATGCCACGTTTTCGAACACGGTCTTGTTGGGAAGCAGTTTGAAGTCCTGGAAGACGCATCCGATGTTGCGACGCAAATAAGGAACGCGCCAATTGCGCATGGTTCCCAGATCTTCGTTTGCAACGTAAATATGTCCCTCAGAAGGTTTGAGCTCGCGAATGAGCAAGCGAATCATGGTGGACTTACCGGATCCGGAATGACCTACCAGAAACACGAACTCGCCCGCATAGATCTTAAGGGAAATGTCATGGAGCGCAGGCCTGTTGGGCTGCGCTGGGTACACCTTGGTCATGTGGTCGAAGATGATTACCGGCTCGCCGGTCTGCCTGGGCAGATCTTCCACGTCAAGAATGGGAAGAGCCTCGGAAAGCTGAGTAGTCATTTGCCGCTGAGAGGAAGCATGACGGCCTCCTGCGCGCCTTGGTGTCCCTTGGCTGCTAGCGTTTGCCACAGATACTCCGTTCAATTGGTTCGATTAACTATGACAGACTTGCATTTTATCAAACTTACAGGCGTCCGCGCACCCTCTCCACGGCATTAACAATAGCCGCAGCATCCATGCCGAAGTAAACCAGAAGCTCTTCAAAGCTGCCCGACTTACCAAAGCAGTCATTCATTCCGATGAACTCAAGCGGTACGGGATGATGGAGTGCCAGCACTTCAGCCACCGCTGAACCAAGGCCGCCATACACGCTGTGCTCTTCTGCCGTTACCGCGCAGCCCGTTTTTGAAACCGATGCAACGATGGTGTCGACGTCGATGGGCTTTACAGAAAACGCATCGATAACCTCGGCGGATATTCCCTTTTCGGCCAACGCGTCAGCCGCTTTCAGCGCCTGGTCGATCATAACGCCGCACGCAATGATGCTGACGTCGCTCCCCTCGCGCAGCACATAGGCTTTGCCAAGCTCCAGCTGAACTCCTTCGGCATAAACCGCTGGAACCGAAGCGCGGCCCATGCGCACATAGACGGGACCCGGTTCTGTCGCAGCAATGGTGATGGCACTGCGAGCCGCTTCGTAGTCGGCGGGCACCAGGACGCGCATATTGGGCAACCCGCGCATAAGAGAAATGTCCTCAAGCATCTGATGGCTGCCTCCATCGGGGCCAACAGAAATGCCCGCATGCGTCGGTGCGATTTTTACATTAAGGTTGCCGTAGCAAACCGTGTTGCGAATTTGATCATAGGCGCGCCCCGTGCCGAATACGGCAAAGGAACCCGTAAACGCTACGTTGCCGGCAAGAGCCAATCCAGCGGCCACGTCTATCATGTTCTGTTCGGCAATTCCAACATTGAACATGCGATCGGCGTATTCGGGCTTCGCCTGAGCGAATTTTTTCGTTGTGGTTGAACCGGACAAGTCGGCATCCACCGCCACAATGGGAACACCGGTATCCGCAAGCGCAGCAAGGGTTGTTCCATAGGCAGCGCGCGTCGCCTTCTTAACGCTTTTTTGGGCGTCGTCAGCCAATTTAACCATGGATTAAGCCTCCTTGTTGTTTGTTGCGCCCAAATCGGTCAGCGCCTGTTCAAGCTGCTCGCTATTGGGGGCCTTACCATGCCAATCAGCTTGGTCTTCCATAAAGGACACGCCTTTGCCTTTGATGGTGTGCGCAATAAGAACGTGCGGCTTGCCTGAACGCTCGCCCTTTGCCGCAAGCAACACTTCGATAAGCTGCTCGATATTATGGCCGTCTACCTCATGGGTATCCCAACCGAACGCCGCGAATTTCGCAGCAAGGTCGCCGGGATCGCATACGTCCGAGGTTTTGCCGTCAATTTGCAAACCGTTTCTATCGACGATGGCAACAAGATTGTCCAAGTTGCGATGGGCCGCGAACATGGCCGCTTCCCACACTTGCCCCTCTTGGCACTCGCCATCGCCCAAAAGCGTGAACACCGCGACATCGTTGCCCGCAAGTTTAAGGCCAGCAGCCAAGCCTGCCGATATGGAGAGGCCCTGCCCAAGCGAGCCGGTTGAAGCCTCAACGCCAGGAACCAAGTTCATGTCGGGGTGGCCCTGCAGACGCGAGCCAAGTTTGCGCAGCGTCATGATTTCTTCTTTGGGGAAATACCCGCTTTCGGCCAAAGCCGCATAAAGCGCTGGAGCAGCGTGCCCTTTAGCAAGGATGAAGCGGTCGCGCTTGTCATCGTGCGGATTTTGGGGGTCGTGAACCATTACCCCTCCGAAATACAGAGCGCACAGGATGTCTGCGCTGGAAAGTGATCCGCCGGGATGGCCGCTGCCCGCTTCGCCAATCATGCGCACGATGTCGATGCGCATATCGTTGGCAATCGCCGCCAACTGCTGTTGTTCCATAAACTATGTCCTTTATCGTTTCAGCCACGTACGCAAATAATGGCTTCACCAACTCCTTTGGCCATTGTACAACGCATTTCGGCATACCAACGCAGCAATGACGTTCGCAACTAAAGCTTTACATTGCTTTTTTGATAGTCGGGTTATCACGCTGCTGTTTATGCGGCGCCTGAAGATGGCAATTGCTGCGAGCAGCGCACAACTGCACGCGAAACCACAGCGACTTCACTTTTGCCGCCATTCACCCATTGGCGATCGAATTATTCAGCGCTGTCGTTGGAAACGCGCCATTTATGGAACCCAATGACAAAATCGTCTATGTCCCCTTCAAGAACGGCATCAACGTTGCCGGTTTCAATGCCGCTGCGCAAATCTTTCACCAGTTGATAGGGGAAGTTCGGATCGTAGCCATGTCGTTCTGTGA
>JAZQAV010000045.1:0-7530 GCA_045545435.1 Eggerthellaceae bacterium
ACAACTCCTTGGCTCACAGAACGACATGGCTACGATCCGACTTGCTTGGATGCGGTTTGTTTTCTTTAGCGACGTTGGCGATAGCCGCCCACTTGCTTCCCGAGGAACCGTATGATGCCTACGAAATAGCGCCATTCCGCCCTCCGGCAGACGTCGCAGCAAGCTTCGCGCCCGAAGCAAAGGGAGGTTCATTTTTGGCGCTGGCCTGCGCCACCGTCTTTTTAATGAGCGTTACCAAAAACCTCGGCTTCACGTTTCCTACCGCCGATATCGGCGCATCGGTTAACCTGGAGTTTTCGCGGCTATTCTACGCGGTTGGATTAATTGCCGCTGGTTTACGATTGACAAAAGCCGCAAAGCTGGCGCCCTTTTGTGCGTTGCCGCACTTGTTATACCTTTCTCGCTTATAGCACTGTCGAACGAACCGGTGCCGAGCACCATCCTGTGGGCTATCGACTATCTGGTGTACGGCTTTTTCTCGGTTTTCCGCGTAGTGTTGTTCTGCGATTACGCAGAGCGTAGCAACATGTTTTTCCTGGCGGGATTCGGAATAATGGTAGGCCGATTTGGCGATGCTGCGGGAACCGTACTGGGGCAATCGCTTGCCTCGAGCACGGTATTGTTGGTAATTGTCGCCACGGCATTATTTGCCGCTACGATGTTCGTCTTCTACCAGTTGTTTCAATTATTGTTTTTGGATCATCCCGCCCCTGCAAAGAGCGAGCAGGATGTTTTCGACACGTTTGCTTCCTCGTACAACCTATCGCCTCGCGAACGCGAAGTCCTTCGCCTTATCCTCAACGAACGCACGAATGCCGAAATAGCGGCCGAGCTTTTTGTGTCGGAAAGCACGGCCAAATTCCATGTGCGCAACTTATTGAAGAAAACTTCTTGCAAGAACCGCGTAGAGCTGATGGCCCAGTATGCCAAAGAACGCAGATAGTTTTATGAGCAGCGGAGCGGTTTATTCAGATGTGAAACTGCTTGTGCCCATATGCGTTCGCGCAGGCCAAACAGCGTGTTTTACAGAACGGTCAGCTCGTTTAGCACCAAAATAATAGACGCAAGCACCAAGAAGCACCCGAACACCAAGCGCAGGGCGCGCTCGGGAATATAGCGGACGAGTTTCGCTCCAAACAACGCCCCCGGAATGGAGCCGACGGTCATGGCGATGCCCGCCATAAGGTTGACGTTGCCCAGCATAATTTGGGTAATGGTCCCCGGAATCGCTAGTATCAAAATGGCAATCAACGACGTGCCCGAAGCGTGTTTCATGGTGATATGCAAAAGCGAGAGCATCATGGGTACCATAATGAAACCGCCGCCCACGCCCACGTAGCCGGAGGCCAAGCCGGCAACCATGCCAATGCCGGCACCGCGCACCAGTTGCTTTCTGCTGAGCTCGGGAACATCGGGGAGCGGTTTGGCGCCCTCTTTAATGATTTGCTCGCGCGCGTATTCAACGGCGCCCTTTTGCTCGTTCTGAGCACTTTGCGCAGAGGTGCTTTGGGCCGTTTGCGCGGTTTGCCCTGCCAGGCCTTCGGTGGCAAGCTCAGCCTGTTCAGCCTGCTCACCCTGTGCGGCGCGCTCGCCCTGCTTGCCCTGCTCAATAGGCGCGCCTTGCTCACTAGCCGCGTCGTTCGCGGCCCGCTTTTCGGGCTTGATCTCGAACGCCTTGCGGAACATGTTGTACGCCGAAATCATCACGATAATGGCGGCTGCCAGCATAACCAGCCAACTGGGAGAAATTTGCGCCAGCGCTACACCCAGCACCGACGTGCACGCGCCGCCCAAACCCATGGCGACGCCCAGTTTTGGAATGCACGTTTTACGTTTGATGTGCTCGAAAACGCCCGAAACGGAGGTTGGCACAATAACGAACAGCGAGGTTGCGGTAGACATGAAAGCCGACATGCCGTAGCCCAGACGAAACAGCGGGACCATGATGGCGCCCCCGCCAATTCCTAGAAGCCCCGCCATCGTGCCGACGAACGCTCCTACCAGAACCGTCCCTAAAAATGCCAAGACCGCTTCCATGCGCGCTAGTCGTCCAAGCTCAACCGAATTTCACTAGTTTGACCAGGGTCGATGCCCGCATAAGCCGCATTGGCCGCACCCAACGACTCGTCATACCCGCGCAGCAGCGCCTTCTTAAGGATCTCGTCGTTCTCGATGCGCGACATAAGCTCGGGCCACACGTGCTGGAACTCGAAATACTTTGAGCAGTTGCGCTGGGCATACGACTCGGCATCGGCACGTGCTGCCTTTGCGGCGCGACGATAATCGGCCTTGTCGGGGCGAACCAGCGAGCGCAGCAAAGCCGTAATGCGAATGCGCCTGTTGATTCCCGCTTCAAGGAAGGGACCCGGATAGGGCTCCAGCGAAGCAGGCTTTACCTGCAGAAGGTCAATTTGCGTACGGCTGTATTCCATTTTGCGATATTCGTACAGCCAGCGATAAATATCCTGACGGAAGCGCGCACCTTCGCTGGTTGAACGCGGCGGAAGGTGGTGCATGTACCATTTGTTGTCAAACCAGATGTCGGAGCCATACATGCGCAGGTCAAGCATGTAGTCAAGGTCTTCACCGCGCGTGATCCAGGGGTCGAAGGACAGGCGCTTGAACGCTTCGCGATGCAGCGCCAAGCAGCCGCCGCACACATGGTTGGAACGCGACAAACGCGGGCCGCCCATGGCCTTTTCAATCCACTGATTAAAGGCTTTGCCCTGCTGCCAGAAATGGTTGTACCACTTGTCTTGGCTTTTGGACAAATGGGAGCCTTCGGAGTTCAAGTAGTAGCCCGTCTTCACCAGAATGGGCACGCCTTTGCGCGTGAGTTTGCCCAGGCCGTACACGGCTTTCTTCATGAAACCGGGGTCATCAACCACCACGTCGTCGTCAAGGAACACGCACGAGTCGAAGCCGAGCGCGCCTGCCAGCACCAAGCCCAGGTTGCGCATGGGAGCATAGCCCGCCAAGCCTATCTCGCGCGAAAGCTTGCCCATGCCCAACTGCACCATACGCTGCTGAACAAGCGACATTTCCGCGGCACCGATAACCGTAATGTCCAAATCGGGGAACTTGTCGACAATCCCCTGAACCTTGTCGGAGGCTTTGTTCTCGATACCGGGATCGCTTACCACCAGGATAAGAATTTGCCCCAGGTTCTCAACCTTTTGCAGCGATTCAAGACAACGGGGAAGCTCGCCAGCTTGCCCCAACGACGTCATGTGATCGTAAATGGTAATGACATTGTTTGAGCTGCCCGCAGCTGTTTTGCCACGTCGCGCAGTTACAAAGGTAGGAATAATGACAACTGGATTCATAGGCTTCCTTAATTGTTCGTTTCAATCGTGCATCCAGCATGATGTTGCCCAATTGCCAGGCAACACAACTTGTAACCTCAACATTTTACCGCGTTGGCTATCGGAGTGCACGCGCAAGCACGCGAACAGCGGCAAAGCAACGCACACACCACAAACGCCCTCCTGCAGAAGGTGCTTTTTGAAAAATACCTGCTGCTCAGGTTAGCTTATAAGCCTTCCATCTGCGGTGATGCTAATTTTAGAATTGCAGTACGGGCAAAAGCGCGACATTCCAAGCGGCACCACCACACTCGCGCCGCAGTGCGGGCACGAAACATTTATCGAAGACATTTGACCAGTGGGGTCGAAATCGGGATTCAAAAGATCGTCTTCCTGCTCGATATGCATATCGCTCACCGAACCAGGCACCAAGGCAGCCACGCCCTCGTCGATCTTGATGGCAACCGTTGCGCCGCGCGGGTAGTTGGCCATGTTCACATCGCCCGTGGTTACCCTGCACTCGCGAATTTGCCCGGAGGCCATATAGCGCACGACGAGCACGACGCAGGGCTGGCCGTTCATC
Source organism: Eggerthellaceae bacterium (assembly GCA_045545435.1). Classification (GTDB taxonomy): domain Bacteria; phylum Actinomycetota; class Coriobacteriia; order Coriobacteriales; family Eggerthellaceae; genus UMGS1502. The sequence goes on from JAZQAV010000045.1 coordinate 3,889, forward strand.
ATCACGCGATAGTCGGAGTCGTATCCGTATATTTTTCCCAAATACGACGCGCCATCGTTCAAAATACGGTCATTGGCATGCAGCCCATCGTAGCCAATTTTCGCGAAAAAGCCGCCGATGCCACCGAAAATGGCAAGGAATGGTATTCCGAACAGCAGCGCCGCCCACTCCTTGGAAACCACTGCCGCAATAATTCCGCCGACGCCAAACAGGACGCCCAGCACCACAAAGAGCATGCCCAAATAGAACATGATGGTGTTTGGATTGCCCGCTGGGGCATCAACTCTTAGTGTGGTTTTTGCCATAGCACTTCCTACTACCGCTTTGATTTGCGTTTTTGGGTTTTAGCGCCACGAGATCCCTTACCCGCATGCGCCTCGTGCGCGCGCGCCTTGCGCGTGTCGGAGGCTTTTTCGCCGCGCATATGACGAGCCTCGTCGCGACGTTCGCGCACCGTTTCGCTCTCGCGCTTGAGAGCCTGATACCAATTGAAACGCGCCAGCGGGATTTCACCCGATTCAACTTTGGCGCGCACCGCGCACCCTGGTTCGTTCTCATGCCGACAGTCGCGAAAACGGCACTGCAAAGCAGCTTCTTCGATGTCGGCGAAAGCGGCCTCTATGCCCGCCTCCGCATCCCATAGGCCAAGCCCGCGAATGCCCGGCATATCAACGACGCTCGCACCGCCGGGAAGATCCACGATGGCTCGGTTAACCGTGGTATGACGGCCCTTTCCGTCGCCTTCACGCACGTCGCCAACTTCGCGCACGTCACTTCCTGCCAACAGGTTGATGAGGCTCGATTTTCCCACGCCGCTTTTGCCAATAAGCACGGCCATGTTGCCCGTGCCTATAAACGACCGCACGCGTTCGATGGAGGCTGCGTCCAGCGCCGAAATTACCAGCACCGGAGTGTCGGCGCCCGCCAAATCACGGGCACTTTGAAGCGTGGCCTCCTGTTGTTGCGCCGAAGTTACCAAATCGGCCTTGGTAAGAATTACCGCAACCTGCGCACCTGTTTCATGCGCAAGCACCAGCTCGCGCTCAAGACGTTTGAGATTGAGGTTGTCCAGCGGTTCCGCGACCAGCACCATATCGAAATTCGCGGCCATCACCTGCGGTAACGTTCGCTCAGTTGGGTCTTTGCGCACCAGGCGGCACTGCCTGGGCTCAATGCGCTCGATAATTCCCTTGTCGTGCGTTTCGGGAATGGCCACTTCCACATAGTCGCCGATAACGGCACGCGACGAGCGGCCTTTTTCCAGCGAAGTTGCATGCTCGCAGCGCAACGTTTCGCCCGTTTCCATGCGCACCAGCGGAAAACCGCGATCGAGCTTTACCACGCGTCCTTTCAGAAGACCAGCCCCTAACGCGTACGTTCGCGCACGATGCGGAACAAAACTACCAGAGCAATACCCACGGCTACCAGCACGATGCCAGGTAAGAATTCGCGCAGAACAAACTGGTCGGGCATCTCAACGCCAGGATGCGATACCTCAAGACTGGTCGCGTGAATATCGGCAAGACCGTCATGTTCATCGCATGCCTGATGGTACACACCGCGCACCTGCACACGCGTGCCCACTACGCCATAACGGCCATACGTGTCTATCTTCTCGGCTTGGCTCTCGCTCACAAGAACCGATATCGAACTGGAATCATTGGACTCTTCGGCCTCGACGGTTATCCAGTAATGACCAGGTGCATCGGTGGAAATGCGGTCGCCAACCACTTCGCCCAGAATCTGGACGACGCGGCCGTCATGGAACGACGCTTCTTGGGCCAGCGAGGCAATCGATGTGTCGTAAATGAATGAGTTGTCGGCTGTTTGCGCGGGGTCAACGTAGTTGCCTTCAGACGCATCCACCGAGGTGGCGCCAGGTGTTTCTGCATCCGAGGACACCGCTTCGGCCGCCGACACGCCCTCAACGTCTCCCGCTTGCTCTTCGGCGGGAACACCAGCTGCATCCGCAGAACCCTGCACTGTTCCGTTCGCTGATGCATTTTGCGCCGCATTGGCGGTGCCCAGCTCGTCGGCGCATGCGCTCGCAGGCGCGAGCGCGCAGGTAAGCGCACCCATCAGCAGCATGCCAACAAGCGCACAGGTTGCGAACGCAAAGGTGGCAGACGCTTTCACCTCGCGTGCAAATCCCGCACTCCAAGATGCGCCGCCGCAAGCGCCGCGTTGCGCGTATGCAGTGTCACGGTGGTTCATCATGCGCGGCGTTTCCTGTCCTTGTTGATCATATCTGCAATTCTATCAGGCACGATGGTTGCAATCACCTGTGCGATAAGCGCCATAAGGGTCAAGAACTCAAGACGGCCGGCCCACATTTCCAAAATGAAGAAGAGCTTGAGCGTTAACGGCATGCCGGGCGCCACCACGCCGGAGGTAAGACCGCCGTTAGAGGCCATGGATATGGAGTCGAAAATAGCCTGCGAAGCTTCGTAGCCATGTGCAATGGCAATAAGCGCCCCTACGATGAAGGTAATAACGTATAGCGAGACAACGGTGGTTGCCTCACGGACAATTGCTTCGCTTACGGGACGACGGCCCAAATGGTAATACGACACAACCACGCGCGCAGAGTCGGGGGCATTCGCCTCTTTTACCATCATAATGATTGATTTGGCGATCATGGCGATTCGGTGCACCTTTATGCCGCCAGCAGTGGACCCCGATAAACCGCCGATGGCCATCAGGATGGCGATAATCAAGAACGCGCCCGAGGTCATCATGTCGGTGAGCTGCGTTGGCGTTACCACCATGAAGCCAGTTGTCGAAAACGCGGAGATTACCATAAACGACGACCTGCGCAGCAACGCGGGCATATCGGACAGCGCTTCGCCGCCAGCAGCGGATGCCGCAAATACGGCGACGATGCAGAAAAGCCATAGAAGCGTGAACTTGAATTCGGTGTCATGGAATAATTCGCTCACTTCGCCGCGCATAATTACCGCGTGTAGCGAAAAACTGATCACGCCCATGAAAATGACCAGCAGCAACACCATTTCAATGGCGTACGAGTGGTAGTACATGATGCTTTGGCTCATGGGCGTGAAACCGGCGGTCATAAACGCCGAAACCGAAACCCACAGCGAATGCAGCAGCGCGCGGTCGAAATGCATGCCAGCATTAAGCGCCAGCAAGCCCACGACTATGGTTGAAATGGCGACGAACGTAATGGCCACGCGCGAAATGAATCGCGTTGTGTTTACCACGTTGGGAACCACGTGCTCGCTGCGCCCTTCGGAGGAGAACAAACCCTTGCCGCCCCCGCGACCAAACAAGCCCAGTGATACGCCTACGACGATAATTCCCAAACCACCGATGGCGTGCATGACGAAGCGCCACATGTTGTCGGCGTAAGAGAGGTGATCCAAATCCTGAACAACCGATGCGCCGGTGGTGGTAAGACCCGACACCGCTTCGAACAGCGCATCAAGATAGTCGGCGTAATGCCCCGACAAAAACAATGGTATGGAAGCGAACAGAGCCAGAACGATCCAGGCCAAGCCCACAACGCTGATGGGCTGCTGAGGCGCAAGCTGCGCGCCCGGGAGCTGTGATTAGCTGAAGGCAGAACCGGCGACCAACGTAATGCCCATCGCAAACAGGTAGCGGGCAGCCGCATGCCACTCG
>JAZQAV010000046.1:0-9613 GCA_045545435.1 Eggerthellaceae bacterium
TGAAGCAGGCAATTCGCTTGAGATTGTTTGTATGCTGCACCCCGAAAAGAACGTAGATCCTGCTAAGGTGGCAGGCGCCGATGAGACGATTCTGGTCGGCCGTCTTCTTGCGGACAAGATCAGCAGCCTCATCGAGCGCGCATAGCAACCTTTTTAGGACAGCACATGAGTGCTACCTAGCATGACGTCCGTGATTGCTATTGCGTTTCTTCAGCACCACGATAATCGCGATAAGAGAGATTACCGCCAAGCATACTAGTACGCCAATCACCAGGCCCGTGGAATCACCTGTACCAGGAAGCGCAGCTTGTCCCCATTGCGCCGTAAAGGTATGGTTCCCTTCAACCACGTACTGCTGTCCTGCATAGTAAGTTGAACCTTGCCAGTACAAGAACGAATAACCATCGCGCGTGGGCAAAGGTAGCGTTATGGTATCGCCTGCTCCAACAACCAGTTCAACGATACCTGTTTTACCATCAAGCGTGCCACCTGCAAGATCATAGGTAATAATGAACGCTTGTCGTTCCTCAAAATGGCTCTCATCGTTGGTGCACACACGCCGCTGGATACCAGGGGTATCAACTGTTGGCGCAGTAATGGTTACCCACTCTCCCCAACTGTGATCCGTTGCGGGAATTACCAGTTTTTCTTCTGCCGTCATACCGGTTTGGGTGGACTCGGCAACCATTTGGTTGTAACGGACGAGCCACGCTTCATAGGCAGCCGCATCAGAGACATCGGGCTCTTCGATATCTATAACGGCTTCCGTTGCGTCATCAAGAATAGGTTCGGTACCTTCTGCATCCCAGAACATCAGTCCGCATTGTTCGCACACATAGTGTTCTTTCACACCATCAGAAGTGCAGGTGGCGGGCACTTCGTCAACTTTTACCAACTGGTCATGCGTCTCATAGGGGTCGGAGACCTCTTTTGTGGCTCCGCATTCGGTGCAGGTATACCTGATGGTGCCGTTGCTGCCAGCCGTCGCAGCAACAATTGTTTCCCCTTCATCCCAGGTGTGCTCATGGGATTCCTTGGCATTGCACGTTTCGCAGGTGCGCACGTGCGTTCCATCGCCATTATCGGTCCACGTGCCCCACGAATGCGTGTGGTTGCGAGCGTTCGCGTCTTCAGGCAACGTCAGCGAAGGTTCAATGATGTCCGTTACCACAAACGTGATCCCGTAAGGTATCTGAGAATCGCCAGTTGAAGAGCTCTTGAAGTTCACAGTGCTACGCAGCGTTGACCCAGCAGCGCTTGCGGCAATAGAGCCGCTCAAATGCCCGTTTGCATCCAGAAGAACACCCTCAGGAAGGTTTGTGGACGAAAATGCACTTGCTATGCTGATGGCGTCTTCTTCAACGATACCGAAGTCGGTGAAATGGTTAAGGGACTTGATGTCGCCATCAATTTCTCCACCTGCGCCTACTTCGATAACCGAATCACCTAAGCCTGTGCTTGGCGTGAGCGTTACCGGATAATACGCATACGAGAAACGAGCGGTGGTATCTTGCCCTGCGCCGTACGGATCGGCCCATCCAACCTGTACGCCATCAACATATACCGGAATGCCCAACTTCGATTCGTGCGGCGTGCTGTATTCGAAGTAATACCCATCAGCCGCCTTAAATTCAACTTCATAATAGCTTTCAGGAACCGCGAGCGTTACTTCGCGATCGGCGGGATAGGCGTTCCACCTAAGACTTCCCACGCTATAACGCTCATCACCTGTAGTAACGTCATCCATGCCAGGAGCAATATCGCCCAAATGCGGATGACCGATTCCGTAAAGATCAATGCGCGTGATAGCGTTTTCAGCCGATCCCTCTAGAACGGTAACGTTGTAATTACCACTTGTGAATGAGTATGACTCGCCGTTGATCTTCAAATTAATGACTGCATGGTAAATACCGCAGTCATCAAGAGATGGCGTACCGATGCGATAATGCGGTGTGGATGCAATAACGCTGTTGCCACTTTGGTAGTTATACCCAATCCACTCCCCATCAACCAGTTTGTACCAATGGACCGATCGATCTTCGGGAGCCACGCGCATGAAGGCAAAATAGAGGTCGCCTGTTATAACTAAGTCACCATAAGGGGAATTAGTGTACATGGTAACTTCGGTTTCTAGGTCTTTTATGTCAGCGTCAAATGCGTAGCGCACACACACTCTTTCAGTGCTAACAGCGCCGTACTTGTTCCTGAAATGGCACGTGTAATAATGGCCACTGTTAGTCAAAGGCACTTCGAGCGTCGCCACACCAGTAGTTGTATCAAATGAACCTTCTAATACTTCGTAAGTGGGCCATTCGCACTCCCACCATGCCTCAGTTGCGTCCGTAGCTTGTGCACTCAAAGTTGTTGTTGTAACCGATGTGTCTTCTTCAAACACACCTTCTGGTTGAACGGTGACTACCGGATCGGTAGGCTGAATAGTGACAACTATTGATCGTGTGCGGTTAAGGTAATGCGTATAACCGCCGTTGTTGTAGGGCTGAAGGTTTTGGGCGATTATGAAATCAACGATGAAGCTTTCCCCTTCGCCAATTCCATCAGGTTTGAGGTCAAGCAAGTCAAAGGATAACCATCCGTTCCCGTTGTTTTCGATAATGGTTTGCACTTCTGGGTAGGAGCTGTTGTACCCCACGGTTTTTTCAATAGTTGCTTGATCAGGGGCACTATATTGTTGCCCATTTATATAAATTGAAGCCGAAGTGCCGTCTGGGTTGCTTTTAGTGCTTTCGGCAACACCAACCCAATATGCCTTAAGCCATGGATAGCCATCAAACGTCATGTCAATGGGAACAGAAATAGTGCAGCTGCTCACGCCATCCCATACAACATTACGCCCTTCAATTTCTGTGCTGTTGCGGCCATCGATTAGCTTCAACGGTGCATTTGGCTTAGGCGTAATCTCGACATCATGAGTGTTGTTAAGGTTGTCTGCATCCCATGAAGCAGTTGTGATCTTGGTTCCGTTTACAAAAGCATCTACGACCTCAGCATCAAGATATGAAGCATCCAAGCCTACCGTTCCGTAACTTCCGTTCATGTAACGTGGTGCACCGGTACCAGATCCCTCACCATCTACATAACAAGGTACGAGTACATACTCTACTTTATGCGTGGTAAAGCTTCCTGCGCGAACAGCTACGCTGCTAGCCTCAGAAACTTCAAGAACGTTGGAGCCTCCCTTTCCTTCAAATTCACCATCGTTGATTACAAGGTTGCCACCATGTGCCAAAATTGCCGCTGCACGCGTGTAGTTATTAAGGCCCCAAGCGCCATACTCAATAGGCGATGTGAGCATGTAGCGATATCCGCGTCCTTGAATTACCCCTCCATTAACAGTTGTGGAACCATCGAGCATAGTAATGCCCACACAGTTAACCTGCTGTCGTACGTCATCATCTATGCGACCGCCCAAAAGTGAGTCTATTACGCGCCCAGGACTTACATACTGCTCTTTACTGCGCGTTTCAATGCTGCCGCCATTGAAGATGAGGTTACCGCCGTCAACAAGGAATACGTTGCGATACAAAACGCTTGTATTGTAGTAGCCACCTGAATGTGTGCCGGCAGCACCATTGCCGGCAGCATGCATGTAGCCATCGTATTTGATAGAGCCTTCGTTTTTACCTGAAGTGTCGTCAACGGTAAGGGCAGAACCTGAAGGGATATTAAACATATACAAGGTATTCGCCACGTGTATTGGCGCTGTTGATGAACCATCAAGAAGCGTCATCCAATCGTAATGGAAACCGTGATTGTTTACGCTGATATTTAAGTCGTAACCAGCCAAATCGATGGTCTTGTTGCCGCTTCCTAGATTGCACCATACGGATTGACCCGATGGGAGACTGCTGTACTCCTTTGAGACATCGCCATCAAGCACTATTTGAACATCACCGTCGCTTTCCAACGCAGAGAGGATTTCTTCAGCGTCATGAGTAGTTATAGGCTCAGCAAGCGCAACTGTCGGCATTACCAAAAGCGTAACGAACACAGCTGTGGCTGCTACCAAAAGCGACAGAATATGGAAACGTGATTTCTGCATGTCTTCCCCTTCTGCTCGCAGCACCAAGGGAAGGCATACGCAACCAAGATGGCATGCTTATCCATTGGGCTGCGTATAAACTAGAGTTGGTGATAAATTATCATATCATCATGAAGAGGACAGACTATGTTTTTTTAAATGCGGTAAGCGGTCGCTTCTTATTTAGCCCAAAACGCCAATGGGAAGTTTAAGAAACCTGATAAAAGTAGTATTTAATAATAAGTAACATACCTATTATTATTTTCATTAAAAGTGTCGGCTGCTTTTCAAGTGTAATAAATTGGATATGAAACATATACCTAATCTGATAAAGGAAATAACTGATCGCTCTGCTCTTAATAGCGCAGTAAAGGCGTTCTTGTCACTCGATGAAACGTGGCAGACGATAATAATTGAGGATCTTGAAAGAACGCCCAAATACGATTCGGCTGATATCGTAGGTTCGTTAAAACAAATTCTTATAACGAGTATCGCTTTCCGGTCGATTATGCTTTTCCGTATTAAGAAAAGCGGAAATAAAAAGGCTATGGCCTACTTTAATAAATTCAGGGCACAATACCCGGATTCGCCTGGAATTGAAATCGAAGGAGATATCGAAGGCGGGCTGCGCATTGTGCACAACTGCTGCGTCATTTGTGTAGAGCATGCCGGAAAAAACCTCTCTGTAGGACCTTTTGTGGTAATAGGAAAGAGCCACAATTCCGCTCCGTCGATAGGAAACAACGTAACTATCTGCGCTAATTCGACGGTTATAGGAGGTATCAAGATCGGCGATAATTCCCTAGTTGGAGCCGCTTCGTTCGTGCGTCAAGATATTGCAGCAGGCCATGTAGTTGGCGGTAACCCCTTAAAGATAATCCGTACTAATAAAGGCTCCGTCTAACATGTTGCCAATAAAACGTTCGTATCGATGGAACTCGTTCAAATGGGACAAGACGCTTATGCTCCCGCTTTCTGTTACTGGTTCAGAAGAGCAATATCAAAGCCAAAAGCTGGTTTTGAAGAGCTTAGAAGAACATGTTTTCAGTGAATCCAATACTGAATCCACTATAGAAATGCACGGTATGAGTGGAAAGGTTACCGATTGCGGTGAGGACCGAATTGCTGCGACGTACATCCAATTACCCGCACATCTCGATTTTATGATTGAGGCAGAAGTAACGGTTACTCAGTTTGTATCAAAACCAGGGCCAACGAATCGAGAGTCCTTCGGAATCTTTATTCGCGATACCGTGGAAGCCGATTTCGGCACCGGTTTATACTTTTCGAATATGATCGCAATTGGCGGTTATTACGGACGTTACAACTTTTTCGGTCGAAGCGGAATAAGCAGCGACGATTCTATTTCGATCGATAATATTTACCTTTACAAACAGGTGAATCGCGAAGGAAGCTACTTTCAATCTCAGCCCATGCACTATGCGGTAACGCAATCGCATCCTCAAAGATTGCGCATGCTCATCGCCAAAAGAGGATGCTTTATATCCGTAAAAATGATCAACATGCAGGGCGATGATATCCTAAACAACATCTATAACGGCGGCATCCAAGAACTAGCTCAAAACGGTAAGGTTATCTCGAAAACCGGTTGGTATTGTGTCCATATGCCGCAAGCATTTGAGCAGCGGGATAGAAAGAGTTTGTATATAGGTTTCTTTGCTGCAGAGGCAAGCTTGGTAATACACAAAAATGCATTTGTGCTGAGGAAACTTACAAAGAGGGATAATAAAGCATTACCAGCCCTTTCCAAAGATGATTTCATCATAGATCACGCTAAAGACGATCCTGGCGTAAACGAACCGAACAACCATCATGACGCTGCAAAAGAATGTCATGATAATCCAACATGCACTCCTATGACCATCTGGGCCTCCCCTGACGGATTAACAAACGGCGATGGAACGCGTTCGACACCGTACGACATCCAAACCGCAATTAAGCAATGCCCAAACAACGGCACCGTTGCGTTATTACCAGGCGAATACCGGTTAAACGAGTCACTGGTAATCAAAAAAGAATTCTCAGGATGCGAAAACGCAAGGAAACGTCTGCTTGGAGAATGCGAATCGGATCGCACAATAATTAATTTCGGCGATTCCCATAATTCATTGGATCTGCTGGGTGATTACTGGTCGATCGAAAACATCGACATTACTGCAGGGTTCGGGCTGCGCATTGAGGGTAGCTACAACAATGTCCTTAACTGCAGAGCGTATAAGAACTTAGAGACCGGTTTTCTTATTAGACACCATGATATTGAATCGCCGCGAAGCATATGGCCCTCGCACAACGTTATAGAAAATTGCATCTCGTTTTGCAATAAGGATGACTCTGAATGCAATGCCGATGGATTTGCTTGCAAGATTGCTGCAGGTGAAGGAAATTCTTTTAAAGGTTGCATCGCCTTTCTGAACAGCGATGACGGTTTTGACTTATTTACCAAATACAAGCCGATAGGAAGCGTCACCATCGAAAACTGCACAAGCTCATTAAATGGATACAAGCTTAATAACGACGGAAAACTTGAAGCAACCGCAGGAAACGGCAATGGATTCAAACTTGGTGGCACAGGATTGGCCATTAATCACATTGTTGTCAATTGCAATGCGCGGGGAAACAAGACCAATGGGTTCACGAGCAACTCTAACCCGTATATCCATTTGGAAAAATGCTCGAGCAGCAATAACAAATGCCACAATTTATATCACTATTTCTATGCATACGAGAAATATGCGTCATCTCATAGCAAAGTACTGAGCGAATGCGTCTTCGATGACGATGAGCAATTTGATAAATATACGTATCTTGAAGAGCTTCACCGTCTAAGCGAAAGCCTGCGAAAAAGATAACACCATTGCGCGTAAAGTTGGTTCTGCAAAATCTGCAGTTGGAAGGTTTTAAGAATTGCTTAGTAGCGATGTAGTAGAAATACGAAAACTGTCGCCCCGTGTAAAAGAATTCGATTTACGGTGGCGTGTTACGAATTTATGCAACTACAACTGTGATTTTTGCATTCAAGGAGATAAGAAGACCCATGTGCAGAACGCCCGGGGTGAATCGGAAAACCTGCGAGGCGATATTTGCGAATCAATCGTCGCTTTTCTGGAGGATCTGGAAGGATATAGCTCTGTTTTAATAAGCTTGATAGGCGGAGAGGTTTCAATACTAAACGACTTTCCGGACATCTTAAGCAAACTCGTTAACTGTCGTTTCGATGGTGATATCACGTTCCACATCACAACTAATTTATCGCAAGATACCTCATGGTTCTATCGTTTATGCGATATGTTCGAGAAGCAGAGTTCGCAAAATAAAAGAACGCTCAGTTTAGGGGCAAGTTACTACAAAGCGTACACTTCCGCGGAATCCTTTGAACATAAACTGATTTCCTTAAGCAAGCATTGTCGCCTTACTGAATCGCTATCTGAAGAAACGTTTAGAAGTAGGCTTCTCGGATTGTTCGGCGCTGTAAAACATTTCGATGTAAGGCTCTCTGCGGTTATCCCCATCTTAAACGACGAGGATTGCTTAACCTACGATCGCATGAGGAATAACCTTGGCGAAGCCGGAATTGATGTTTCTCCCCTTTTGATTCGCGATTATAAAACCGACGTATCAAAGCAGAACAAAGAGAGGCTTTTCGGCGAGGGCCCGCGTCGTATTAGCGTAATAGATAAATACGGTAATACGAAGCTTTACGCGAACATCCAGGCGGTCGGTGCCGCTCTTTCCGACAGGGATACCTTCTGTCCCACTGGATATGTATGCGACGCAGGAATGCACAACATCTGGATTGATTCCCTCGGAACGGTAAAGCGTTGTCCTGCAATAGGGAGCACCATGGAGCTTGGCTCTGTACTTGGCAATAATCTTAAGCTTCTCGATAAACCGGGGACGTGTGCATCGGATCATTGTAGCTGCAATCAGTACAGCATAATCAGTAAGAAGTGCTGATTGCATTGAGCCGTTGTAACAAGTAGCAAGGGAGAATAGTAACTTCAGTTACGCTTCGCTCCTCCAACGGCTCGCTATTTCCAAAAGCTTATCGGCAACTTCCTGCTCTTTCATTTGATAGGTGTGACCTGTCTCCTGTATAAAGACAAGTTCGTTTTCAGCTGCCGTTGGCATGTGACTGTTTATGGTCTTTAAAAACGAAGTTGGATTGCCCCGCGTGAAGGTATCGTAGGTTCCAACCAAGAGCATACCTTTATGGGTAATCTTCTCCACCTGCGAAAAATCGCCATCTGCATTGGCGTGCGCGTTATTGAGAATCGGTTCAAAGAGCCATTGATGTGCGATTTTTGCAATACAGGGTGCCCAGCCCATGAGCGCAAACGGAAGCATCTACTGATCCTGCAGCTAACTTGTTGGGGAAAGCAGGATCGCGTAAAAGCGCTCGAGAGAGCGACAAAACGTTATGTTTGAATCCGTAAGAACGCGTTGCATGACCGCCTTGCTCCGCAGGCCGCCAACTAATATCACCGGTATATCTACTTCGTTTGCAAGAGTTGCAGCAAACGGCAGGAAATACGCTTCACCTTTCCCCGCGCGTATTCCTTGCACGCTGTTGCCGTTAGGCAATTCGCGATAAAACCCTCCCAAGGCAAGCTGCGTGATGACAGGAACATCGTACGTATGAATGAGGTCGGTGAGTCTTTTGTATTCATCTATGAGGGCATCATCGTGAAGTCGCATCATGCCATCAAAGTAACGGTCGTTACCTGAAACACTGGTGAATCCAGTTATGATGCAGCCAACGCCACCACGGGCGAGCTCTTCATAGATGTCGTACGCTTTTGACTGATTGCCCCATTTGGCGCAGCTATTCCCTCCCAGGTCGCCGATCTTACAAGCCTATTCTTAAGATTCAGGGTCCCTAAATGAGCGGATTCGAATATCTTTTTTGTCATAATTACGCTCCTGTTTTCACTTTCTAGGAGCGAGTTTATAATCAGGGAAGAAAAATACTAGTACGCAGTTTTTTCTTCCCTAGGAATCATGGAGCACTTATGAGCAATACCACTGAGGTTGATTACCCCATTGATGAAACGATGAGCGACGTAGCGGAAGACCGTTGCCCTATTTTGCATGCGCTTGACGTAGTGGGTCAAAAGTGGAAGCTTCCCATCCTGTGGTATTTGCACGAGGCCGAGGCTACGCGTTACAACGAACTCAAAAGACGTATGCCGGGAATCACGAACACCATGCTCACCAAGTCGCTGCACGAACTCGAGGAAGCGGGATTGGTGGTGCGCAGGAGTTACGACACGGTTCCGCCCAGAGTAGAGTACGCCCTTACCGAGGTGGGACGCGACCTGCTGCCAACGCTCAACGAGCTGTATCGTTGGGGACAGTTGCACATGAGCGCATCAGCTCATAGCAACAAGTAAAATATTGAAATCAGTTGCTTTGAGGGATATAGGACAAAAAGTGTGTCTCTGAGCTAATCCAACCAGAACGGATACGGGTCCTTGTGGTGGAGTTCCTCCCACACCACCCGGTCTCCCCACTCCGTCCCTCCGTCGTCTCGTTTAGGCTGCACCGAATAGGCCC